>JBLMZW010000189.1:0-11043 GCA_050259035.1 Chitinophagales bacterium
ATGGGGAAGAAGATGCCGAATACTTTACCCACGACATCTTTGCTGGCCAGAGCCAACCATACAGCCATACAAACCAGCCAGTTACAAAGAATAGCCCGGCAAAACGCGGAGCCCCAGGAGAGCCCCAGTTTACCCTTTGCGACCAGCAGTGCCTTGGAGGCTACCGCCCCACCCAGGAAGAAATCCTTCGCTACTGCTTCGGGGCCATATCCAGAATAGAATCCGCCTACCAGGATATAAACCAGTAATAGAGAGCCAATAAAGTTGGCTACCCACACTACTACCCAGTTGTACAGAACCGATCCCCAACCGATTTTTCCGTCCAGGGCGGAGATGGTCATGAACATATTGTTACCGGTAAACAATTCTGCGCCGCCGATAACCACTAACATGAGGCCGGTGCTAAACACTGCTCCGAACAGGAACTGTCCCATGCCATTGCCCAGGTATTTTGCCAAATCACTGCCAACTACAGTTGCCAGGTTGGCACCAAAACCGATATAAACGCCGGCAAAGATTCCTAATATTAAGAGCTTAAGAAAGCTCAGACTGGCTTTCTTTTCTCCAATTCCGCTGGCAACACCAGCTATTTCTGGCGGTCCGAAAAAGTTCATTCTCCTTTTCCTCCTCTATTGTTTTTTGTTTCCCTTTGGCCCCCTCAGCTCGATTCCACCCAATTATAATATCTTTTCTACTCGGGCAGCACAAACCTTATATTCTGGAATTTTAGCCACCGGATCAAGCGAATCCGCATTGGTCAACCAGTTTGCTGCTGTTTCAGCAAAATGGAAGGTCATGAAGACCACATTGTCAGCGAGAATATCTTTAATCCGAGCCTTAATCTCCAGGCTGCCGCGTCGAGTGGTTATCCGTACTTTTTCCCCGTTAGCAACTCCCAGATTCGCCGCCAGCGTTGGGCTTAATTCCAATTCGTTCTCCGGCATATGCTGGTCCAGGGCTGTCGATCTACGGGTCATAGTACCGGTATGATAATGGAACAAACTGCGTCCCGTGGTTAGTATCAATGGATATTCCTCATCAGGTAATTCTCTGGGCTGGATAAACTCGATGGCGTTGAACAGTCCTTTCCCGCGTGAGAATTTCCCATCCTTATGCAAAAACGGTGTGCCAGGATGATCTGCTGATGGGCAGGGCCACTGCAGTCCTTTGCCCTCCAGACGGGCATAACTCATTCCTGCATAGGACGGAGTAAGTCCACGAATTTCTTCGAAAACTTGTTCAGGTGAATCGTAATTCATCTCATACCCCATACGAGAAGACAGTTCACAGATGATCTGCCAGTCCGCTTTCGCCTCTCCCGGGGGATTTGCAGCCTTGCGAACTCTTTGAACTCTGCGTTCGGTGTTGCTGAAGGTTCCATCCTTCTCGGCGAACGTAGCGCCCGGAAGAACAACATCAGCATATTTGGCGGTCTCGGTCAGGAATATATCCTGGACCACGAGGAAATCCAGTTTTTCCAGAGCCTCTTCTACATGATTTAGATCAGGGTCGCTCATCATAGGATTTTCGCCAAGCACTATCAGGGCTTTTAATTTATCATGATGAGCCTGGTTAATGGCGTCCGTCAGAGTTAATCCGTTTTGGTCAGGAAGTGAAACCCCCCAGGCCTTTTCAAATTTTGCTCTGGCTTCAGCATTGGTCACCGCCTGGTAACCGGTATATACGACCGGCAGACCACCCATGTCACAAGCACCTTGAACATTGTTCTGCCCCCGGAGAGGATCAACTCCCGTTCCAGGCCGGCCCATGTTTCCGGTCAGCATGGCCAGGTTACAAACCGACTTAACATTATCGGTTCCTGTACTGTGCTGGGTCAATCCCATCGCGTAACAAATAGCCGCTGCTTCTGCCTCAGCGTAAATGCGGGCGGCTTTACGAATATCTTCGGCCGGGACTGAAGTAATCTTTTCGGCATACTCAGGGGTATATTTTTCCACCACCCGAGCCATTTCCTCAAAACCTTCAGTACAATTGGCCACGAATTCCTGAGCAGCTAACCCTTCAGAAATAATGACATTCATCATGGCGTTGACCAGCGCAACGTCTGTCCCAGGAAGGTGCTGCATATAGACGTCGGCTATCTCAGCCAGATCGGTACGGCGTGGATCAGCTACAATTAACCTGGCGCCGTTTTCTAAGACATTTTTCTTGATCTTCATACCGATTACCGGATGGTTTTCAGTAGTATTAGATCCTATAACAAAGATACCAGTAGCATCCTTTTCCAGCTCATTAATAGAGTTGGTCATGGCTCCACTCCCAAATGCTGCCCCCAGACCGGCGACAGTAACGGAGTGTCAGAGACGGGCACAGTGGTCTACATTATTGGTCCCCAGGACAACCCGAGTAAACTTCTGGGCCAGGTAATTCTCCTCATTAGTTACTCTGGCAGAAGTAAAGACGGCTATCGAATCCGGACCACTGTCCTCCTTAACTTCTTTCAGGCGTTTTGACACCAGGTCCAGAGCCTCATCCCAGGACGCTGGCCGCAACTCCCCATTTTCTTTAATAAGAGGAGTAGTTAAACGCTCCGGTGAATTGATAAAATCCCACCCAAAACGGCCTTTAACGCAGAGGGCGCCCTTATTAACCGGACTCCAATTACTGTCTCGGTTGGAGCTTACTCCCACTACCTTGCCGTTTTTAACATTAAGTTCCAGGGTGCATCCAGTGCCGCAATACGTGCAGGTGGTCATAACTTTTTCAACTTCGTAGGATCTTCCCTTGCCAGCACTCACTTTGCTGGTTAAAGCTCCTACCGGGCATACCATTACACACTGGCCGCAAAAAACGCACGGGGATTCAGCCAGATTACTATTGAAAGCGGTGGATATCCTGGCTTTATGGCCGCGATTTTCCACATTTATGGCCCGGGCCATGGTAATACCCTCACATGCTCTAACACAACGGGTGCACATGACGCACTTGTTATAATCCCTTTCTATGAAAGGGTTAGGATCGTTAATGGGGTAGTGATGTCTGCCCCCATCGCTAAAACGGGTATCGTTCACCCCATATTGATAACAATAATCCTGCAACTTACAGTCGCCATTCTTCTCACAGGTGGGACACTTTTGCTCATGACGAGCCATTAGCAACTCCAAAATAATCCTGCGAGCCTGTACTATATCCGGACTCTCAGTCTCTACAACCATGCCATTTTCAGCCGGAGCGACACATGCGGCTACGAAGAGGGGACGTCCTTTTACTTCTACCACACACATCCGGCACGAGCCCGCGAGTCTTAAATCGGGGTCGTAGCACAGAGTAGGAATTTCAATACCGTTCATTCGGCAGGCCTGCAGTAAGGTGCTTCCCTTGGGCACTTGAACATCTATACCATTTATTTTTAAACTAATCAAAACTTAGCCCTCCTTTCTCTTAGGATAAGAGCTTGCGCTCATATTCATGACGGAAGTGCTGCAGAGTTGTTACTATGGGACCCGGCGCAGCCTGTCCCAGGCCACATAAAGCCGCTTTCTGCATAACTCTGCTTAAAACCGAGATATTTTCAATATCAGAAGCAGTCGCCTGACCCCGGTTTATTTTTCTCATTATTTCGTAGCAACGGAAGGTCCCTTCTCTGCAAGGATTGCACTTTCCGCACGATTCATGCTCAAAAAACTTGGCGATTCTGGTGACTATATCTACTATATCTCTAGTCTCGTCCATTACCAGAACCGCTCCGGTTCCAAGGGTAGCACCAATATTTCTCATGGAATCAAAATCAATAGGGGTATCCAGCAACGATTCGGGAATAAAGCCTCCAGAAGTCCCGCCTATCTGAACCGCTTTAAACTTCTTGCCGTTCTTGATACCACCACCGAAATCATATATAACCTGGCGAATCGTTGTGTTGGTCGGCACCTCAATAGCTATCCGGTTAACCACATCACCGGTTAAGGTTAGTACTTTGGTACCTGGATAATTGGCAGCACCTATGCCGGCAAACCACTCCGGTCCTTTAACCAAGATTTCCGGTAAATTGGCAAAGGTCTCCACATTATTAACAACCGTTGGTTTTCCCCATAAACCTGCTACACCAGGGAAGGGTGGTTTGAAACGGGGTTCTCCGCGATGGCCTTCTATAGACTCAATCAGAGCAGTTTCCTCGCCGCAAACATAAGCCCCGCCACCCATACGAACCTCAATGTCAAAGTCACCTAGAACACCTTTGGCACGTGCTTCGTCTCTGGCCCGGTTTAAATGATCAACCACATAAGGGTACTCACCCCGGCAATAAATATAGCCTTGTTTGGATTTAATGGCATGCGCACAAATGGCCATGCCTTCAAATAGTGTATGCGGATCCTCCTGGACAATGGTTCGGTCCTTATAGGTTCCCGGCTCGCCTTCATCCAGATTGCATACGACAAAGCTCTCGCCCCCCTGGGGGACAAAACTCCACTTTAACCCGGCATTAAAGCCCGCTCCGCCGCGACCGCGAAGGTTGGCTTTCTTAACCAGGTCAATGAGTTCTTTGGCATCCATGCTGCGCGCCTTTTCTAAAGCCTGATAACCACCAGCTTTAATGTAGTCATCAATACTATTGGGATCTATCTTACCGGCATTTCGCAGCACAATTCTCATTTCTGCAAGCATCCACTTACCTTCTTTCTCTACTCTCTCTCTCTTATTGCTGCTACTGACAACCGGCTAAAATAGACGGCACCTGCTCAGGCGTAATACCTACAAAAGGCTCGCTATTAACAGTTATTACCGCCGTTCCCTGGCATTGGCCAACACATTCAGTCAATTCCAGGGTAAACTTTCCGTCCGGAGTTGTCTCTCCGACCTTGATCCCTAAATGATCTTCAAATGCCTTAATGATTTCGTCCGCTCCGGCAATGTGACATGGGGCACTTTCACACATTCGTATAATATATCTTCCTCTTTTCTCTACCGAAAGGTAAGAATAAAAGGTAGCCACCCCGTAAGCCTGCGCTTCAGAGACTCCGAACGTTCGAGCGGCTTCCTTGATAGCTTCCGCAGGTACATAATTGAACTGACGCTGCAATGCATGATAGGCCTCAATGATTCCACCCGGTTTTCCTTTGTATTGGCAAATTATATCCTGGTAGTTTGCCATAGTTTCACCTCCTTTCAATATTGCACTAAAGGGTACAATGCTGTATATTCATTTTGAAGATACTTTAGGGAACTACCGGACAAAGTTCTACAAATGTTCTTTCTTACCTTTAAGGCTTAACATTGTATAACTAATGGTTATGCGTTTCATAATCAATATTTGGGTCTGTTGGTTGTTAATACCGCTAATACTGGCTATCTGTAAGTTTAATTCTTGTTGCCCTGCGAAGTTGGTAATTTTCTTCCTTCAAGGGGAATTTAAGACAAATTAATATTTTTTACCCTGATAACAAGGTGTTCTGAGTTGGAGGGGAGGCGAGAATTAGGTCAATTAACCTGCCCGTACCAACGGCAGGTTTTATTTGTATTTGGAGGTGACAAATTTGGAGAACAGGCTTGGAGTTGTGGGGATTGTCATCGAGGATAAAAACGCTGTCCCCCGTATCAACCAGCTACTTAGCGACTTTGCCGAAATCATTATTGGGCGAATGGGAATTCCCTACCGGGACCGGGGGATTTCCGTTATTGCTTTAATTATTGATGGTTCTACGGACAATATTGGAGCCATGACTGGTAAACTCGGCAATATTAAAGGAGTTCAGGTAAAGAGTGCCCTTTCCGGATTCGGCAAAATGTAGCAGAAGAATCGACGGCATTTAATTTGCCAACCGGTTAAGAAACCACAAAAAATGCCGGCCAATGCCGGTTAGTTGAGGTGCGCAACTCTATGGATCTTAAATATATTATAGATTACTACCATAATAATGAAGTTTTAGAACGCGAGCACCTGATTGAACTATTGATGGATGACAGCCCGGAAACCCTTAAAGCCCTAAGGGCGGAAGCAGACAGGGTTCGTCATCTATGGGTGGGCGATGAGGTTCATGTACGCGGGATTATTGAGTTTTCTAATAACTGCATTAGAAGCTGCAGCTATTGTGGCATCAACAGGCTTAATCCCAATACTAACCGTTACCGTATCCCCCCGGAATTAATTGTTGAAACAGCTTATCTGGTCGCAGCTATGGGGTTAAAAACCCTGGTTCTGCAATCGGGTGATGATTTTTACTATACGGGAGAAATCCTAGCTGATGTCACAAGAGAAATTAAGAAAACTGGCATGGCTTTAACTTTGGCCGTCGGCGAAAGGTCGATTCAGGATTTATGGCTATGGAGAGAGGCAGGGGCTGATAGATACCTGCTAAAATTCGAAACTTCTAACTCTGAACTATATGCCCGGCTGCACCCCGGAACCGACCTGCAGAAAAGGATGTCCTGCCTGCAGCGTTTAAGGAGCCTTGGATACCAGGTTGGATCAGGATTTATAGTCGGTTTGCCGGGTCAAACCGCCGAAACCCTGGCTGACGATATTATCTTGTTGAGGTCCCTGCACGTTGAAATGGCTGGTACCGGTCCTTTCATTCCCCACCCCGGTACTGTTTTAGCCGGTTATAAAACTGGCAGTGTCGACCTGGCTTTAAAAGTCCTGGCTTTAACAAGATTGATGCTGCCCTGGGCCCATCTTCCGGCCACAACCGCCCTGGCGTCTTTACACCCGGACGGCCGAAAACTGGGGCTAACTGGTGGAGCCAATGTCTTAATGCCCAATATGACTCCCCTGGAATACCGCAGATTTTATGAAATATATCCTCATAAAGCCGAGGTGATTGATCCCTCGGAAAAACTTTATGAGGATACCAGGACTCTAATAAAGGATCTTGGCCGTAAGGCAGCCATAGATTGCGGTCATGGCCTGCCGCAGAAAAATGACTGATCCCAATAATATAATTGCCTGAGTAATATTTTTTAAATGAAGGTGATACTATGCAGGATACACCGAAAGCCAATCGATTGCATATCGCTATATTTGGGCGGCGCAACGCCGGTAAATCAAGTTTGATTAACGCTTTAACCAATCAGGATATCGCTCTGGTTTCTGATGTACCGGGGACCACAACCGACCCCGTATTCAAGGCTATGGAAATACTGCCTTTGGGTCCCTGTATGATTATAGATACGGCAGGAATTGATGATGTTGGTCCACTGGGAGAGCTTCGCATCCAAAAAACCCGGTCAGTGCTTAACCAGACCGACCTGGCTCTTTTGGTAATCGATCCGCAGTCAGGAATCAGTGAATTCGAGTTGGAATTAAAAAGGCAAATCCTTGATAAAAAGATTCCTCTGGTGGGAGTCGTAAACAAGCTCGATCTAGGAACTTACGATGTAAAACGAATGGAGTCGGAGTTAGGAATCCACCTGGTAAAGATAAGCTCTGTTACTCAAAGCGGTATTCCCGAACTAAAGGAACAAATTATTCAGGCAGCTCCTTTAGATTTCGAGGAGCCCCATATCGTTGGCGATTTAATCGACCCGGGTGATGTGGTAGTCCTGGTGGTTCCTATTGACTCGGCTGCCCCCAAGGGCCGGATTATTCTGCCTCAGGTCCAGACTATAAGGGATATTCTTGATAATGACGCCATCGCGATTACGGTAAAAGAACGAGAGCTTCGTGAAGCTTTGGCCCGGCTAAATGCCAAACCACGCCTGGTGGTAACTGATTCTCAGGCTTTTCTAAAGGTTGCGGCCGATACACCGGACGATGTGTTAATGACGTCCTTTTCCATTTTGTTTGCCCGTTACAAGGGAGATCTGATGGAGTTGGTCAAAGGGGCCCGGGCTATCGAAACCCTGCAGCCAGGCGATAAGGTTTTAATTGCTGAGGCCTGTACTCACCATCGTCAGGCAGATGATATCGGCAAAGTGCAAATTCCGCGCTGGCTGCGGCAATACGTTGGGGGAGATCTCGAATTCAGCTGGTGGAGTGGAACCGGATACCCGGAGAATCTAGAGGATTACAAATTAATAGTTCACTGTGGTGCCTGCATGATTAACCGGCGTCAGATGCTCTACCGGATTCATCTGGCCAAGGAGAAGGGAGTCCCCATTGTAAATTATGGTGTCTTGTTAGCCTGGGTACATGGGATATTGGACCGGGCCCTGAAGCCATTTCCATCTGTTCGAACAGAATTTTCTGGACAATAGGATTGGGACTAGTCCTGGTGAGGCCTTTTAATAATGAATAAGTAAATCAGGCAGGCTATCCAATGAGACGTAGGTTTTAGTCAGAATCAGTCACCCAAACTTACGTTTTGATCGTGCAGTGACCAAATAATTCCGTCCAGCAAATCACTGTCACTTACGAGCGCCTGTTTCCTTCCCATCAATTCCATAATTGACTTAATAATTAGTACACCCTTTTCCATAATATCAGCACGCTCGGGCTGTAAACCGGTTAATTCCCTCTTTTGTTCAATCGTCATACCGTTAAGCCGCTGATACAAGTCGGATATATCCGATAAAGAAAGTTTTTCACCCTGAACTTCTTTGGGATTGTACCTCTTCATTTCTTTCTTTATGGCGACCATACTGGTTGCGGTACCACCCACAAGCACCAGGGGACTTAAAGGCAGGTCTGAAATCCGTTCTCCCAACAGGTTTTTAATATCGGTCTCGTCCCAATCGGCTTCAGTTGCCTTAACCGCTCCAACTGGAATACTCATGGAATGAACTTTTCGCCGGTGGTAGGAAAACTCAACACTTCCCCCGCCAACATCTACCACCACCGGATGTGCTTTCATATTAAAACTTTTTTTGACCCCGAGGTAACTAAGGTAACCTTCCTTTTCACCGGAAAGAACCTCTACATCAAAACCGGTCCTTTCCTGAGCCAGAATCAAAAAGTCAAATTGATTCATTGACTCACGAACAGCGCTGGTAGCTACCACAGTTGACATCATAACCTGCCACCGATGCATATCCTCAACAAACCTGGACAGGCAATCCAAAGTACGATCAATAGCCTTGGGCTTGAGCCACTTGTTATGACCCATTCCCTCCCCTATTCGAGTGGTAACAACTTTTTTCTCCAGAATGCTAAAGTCTCCACTAACTATCTGGGCTACCAGTAACCGACAGGAATTTGTTCCTATATCGCAAGCACCGTACCTCATATAGGGTTCCTCCTTGAACACCTAATCTCTTCTCTAAAAATAAATAAATTAAGAACACTCCTTTACGGAGTGTTCGTGAAGCTGCGATTCCGCCTTTTGGTCTCTTTCTTCAGCTTTAGCGGCTGAAGTCTTTCATCACTTTCTTTGAAAAACTTCGTAAGCTTGTCGTCCAGGTTGCCAAAATCTTTTTTGGGTCTTTCTCTTTCTTTAGCTTGCTTAATCGAAAGACCAATCTTTCCTTCACTAACATTCAGGATTTTGACCCTAACCCTGTCCCCCGCCTGTAGAAAATCTTTCACATCCTTAACATAAGCGTCAGCAATCTCAGAAATGTGAACCAGTCCTACAGCTCCATTTTCTAATTCTACAAATGCACCGAACTTTGTAATGCCCTGTACTGTGCCTTCAATGATGTTTCCCGGTACGATATCTTTTTGTGAGGCAGGCATATAAGACAAAGGCCCCCCGAAACATATATAATTCCTATGCTATTTTATCCAATAATCTTGGTTAATGTCAACAATTATTGGTTATTCGCGCGTTCAGAATCAACTGGTACAATAACCTTTTCTCCAGGCTTAATCATACCCAGTTCTTCGCGGGCCATTTTCTCGACCATATCCTTGGATTTTAATGCCTGGATTTTTTCAATATACTGATCATTTTGGGATCTTAACTGACTTTTCTTTAATTCCATCGCCTGTATTTCACGGTTTATTTTCCATATAGCTATAATCTTGGGCACGAATATATATAAGCTTAACGCTAACAGGATTATTAATATGAGTGACACGGGGCCTTTGGAATACTTGCTATTAGCCCTCGCTTTCTTCCTCATCATCAACCCCCTCAAATATGCCCAGAGCCTGTCCGGGAATCACGATTACCACTTCATATCCCTTGGAGCGTGCACGACTTAATAATGTAGCAACTGTACTGCTGGAAATCTTAAGAACCCTGGCTATATCTTCGTTACTTTTTCCGGTTTCTTTTAGGACAACAACCTGTCTTTCCCTAAAACTTAATTTTTCGGCGCCACGGATCTCAATTTTCATGCCAGCACTCCAAGACATATCCACATATTATCCACAAATTGTGTATAAATATATTACATCATTATTAAATCGGGTGTCAAAGGTTTAAGGTAATAATTGTAAATTATTTTATGATCTAGGATTTAAGAAAGGGTGGTTTAAGGATAGCTATTCGGAAGGAGGGGTCCGAGTAGGTATTATTTTTTTTAATGTGACAGTAAGAGTATTATACCCGGACTTTATAGATCCGGTGGCTATCTGAGCCAAACGAATTATTAGTTTGGAAAAACGTTTTTGCAGCACCAGGTAGTAAAACAGAGCCGCTAAAGCCAAGGCTAACAGAATATAAAAACGCATGTCTCCCTGGTTGATAATAAGCAGGGCGGAAAAGGTAAGGACCAGGAATAACATCCACATTAAACAGTCAAATATGATTAAAACCGCTCCCCCAATTTTCGATTGAGCCACAAGTTGCTGGTGAAAGTGAAACAACATAGCCAGAAAAATACCAAAAACAAATGTTAACAAAAATTCGATGAACTGTCCCCATAATCCCAAAGACATAGATATCCTCTCTATTTCAGCATACGTCCAATAATATTTTTACCCTTGGCCTTCATGCTGGTACCCAAAGGCTTGTATTCCAATGAAACGAAATTACCTTGAACTACTATATCTCCGTTTTCCAGGTTAAGACTTGTTATATTTAGTTCCTCGCCCTTTAACCACAAGACTCCCTGGGTGGTATTTAAAATCACTTCATGGTCATCAAAGCTATTAACAAACGTTACTCCCGTAACCTGAAGTGATTCCCGGTTAGTTAGAGTAAGGCTGTGCGGCTGCAAAAGCTACGCCCCCTCGTCCAATAATACTCTGAACAAGTATATGAA
>JBLMZW010000190.1:0-4320 GCA_050259035.1 Chitinophagales bacterium
CTGGATTCACGCCGGTTTTGACAACTACCTTTTTACCCCCGATGGCCGGGTGCATCGCCTGTTAACCCGCCTGGCGATAGAAAACCTGTTTCACCCCTTTCAGCCTTTTATCATAGGACAGAAAGCCTTTGCACCCAAAATGGCAGCATTATTAAACATACCGTTGGTCTTTTATGGTGAAAGTGAAGCCGAATACGGCAACCCGCTGGAAGACAGCGTTAATGCCAGGCGCGATTGGTCCTACTTTACCGCCGCAGACAAATCAAAAATCTTTCTAGGGGGAACTTGCATAAAGGATTTAACCGGTCGGTATGGATTAAGTGAAAAAGATCTGGCTCCATATCTTCCTGCTGATCCTGAAGAAATAGCGAAGCGCAAAATAGAGGTACATTATTTAGGCTATTACCTGCGCTGGCACCCCCAGGGGGCCTATTACTACGCAGCGGAAAACGGCAATTTCCAGTGTTCACCGGAAAGAACCCCGGGTACCTACAGTAAGTACAATAGTATTGACGACAAGATTGACGATCTTCATTACTATACCACCTACATAAAATTCGGCATCGGCCGGGCAACTTATGATGCAGCCCAGGAGATCCGTTCGGGTGAAATCACCCGGGATGAGGGTGTAGCCCTGGTGAAAAGATTTGACGGAGAATTCCCGGAAAGGTTCATCCCGGAACTTTTCCGTTATTTAAGTATTACTCCCGGTGAGTATCCGGTTGCCGCTAAAATGTTCGAGCATCTGGCAATGGACTGGAGTTATTTCTTCCGTTTAGCGGATAGTTTTCGCTCCCCTCATTTATGGAAAAAGCAAGACGGTCACTGGAAGTTAAGGTACGCGGTCTGGCATGAAGAGACGCGAGGAAGTGATAAAGTCTGACCATCCGTTTGATACCCCGTTTAGATATCAAAGGCCCCAACTTAATTAAAGGAATCAGGCTGGAAGGCCTCAGGAAATTAGGTAACCCCCACGAATTCGCGCGGCGTTATTATGAGTCGGGGGCTGATGAATTGCTTTATATGGATATTGTGGCGAGCCTGTACGAACGGGATAAATTGCTGGATATAGTCAGGAATACCGCGAGTGAGGTTTTCATTCCCTTAACCGTGGGGGGAGGGATCCGTTCGGATGAGGATGCCAACGATTTGTTGAAAGCGGGGGCGGATAAAGTGGCGATTAATACCGCGGCGGTTCATGATCCGGGCTTAATTACCCGGGTGGCCCGCCGGTTTGGGTCCCAGTGTATGGTTATTTCCATTGAAGCTAAGAGACTCTGGGATGGCAGGTGGGAGGTCTATACTGATAACGGCCGCCAGCGGACTGGACTGGATGTTCTGGAATGGGCGAAAAAGGCGGAAGGGCTGGGAGCCGGCGAAGTCCTGCTAACCTCAGTTGATCAGGAAGGAACCCGTCAGGGTTTTGACCTGGAGTTAACCAGAGCAGTCAGCGACAGGGTATCAATTCCGGTCATAGCCAGCGGGGGAATGGGATGCCTGGACCATCTAATAGAAGTAATTGAGAAAGGCAGGGCCGATGCGGTGGCGATGGCTGATGTCCTGCATTACAACCGGTTGGAACTGAATGAGATGAGAGAAGCCCTTTTGGCCCGGGGGTTACCGGTGAGAACGATTTGAAGAATACTGTTACGGTAATAGATTACGGAACCGGCAACCTTTTAAGCGTGGTGCGAGCCCTGGAATACTGGGGGGCCGAGGTGCAGTTGAGCAATAAACCCGAACAGGTCGAATCAACCCCCAGATTGGTACTTCCGGGAGTAGGTGCCTTTGGGGCGGGCATGAATGGCCTGAAAGAACGGGGACTGGTTGAAGCGATCCAGCGTTTCGCGGGGAGCAATCGGCCTTTCCTGGGAATTTGTCTGGGTATGCAGCTGATGCTGGAATCCAGTGAGGAATTCGGTCTGTGTGAAGGTCTGGGCCTGGTACCGGGGACTGTGGTCTCCCTGCCTTCAACCGGAGTCAATGGCGAACCGCACAAGATACCCCACACCGGGTGGAATTCCCTTTATAATCCCTCCGGCCAGGACAACTGGGGTAACACCATCTTAAGAGATGTGGTTCAGGGCCAATTTGTCTATTTTGTTCATTCCTATGCGGCTGTTACTGCCTTTGAGGAACATACCCTGGCTGTAACCTGGTACCACGGGCGTAGAATATCCGCAGTTATCAAAATAGACAATATGTACGGCTGCCAGTTTCACCCGGAAAAAAGCGGCCCGGTGGGGCTAAGGATAATAAGAAATTTCCTGGAGATACCCGTTTTATAGTATCTGTCGTCCTACTACCCGGGCCGGGCTGCCATAGGCTATCGACCCTGGTGGAATGTCCTTTAAAACCAGGGACCCGGCTCCGATCAAACAGCTACTTCCGATTTTAACGCTCTGAATAACAACTGCTCCGGTTCCGATATGGGTTTCGTCACCCACCCTGACACCACCGGATAAAGTCACGCCGGGGGCCAAATGAACATGGGACCCGATGTCGCAGTCATGATCGATAGAGGCCCGGGTATTGACAATAGTGTTGGCTCCAATGTTGGATCCCGGCTGAAGCACGGCCCCGGCCATGACCTGTCCCCCTTCAGCTATTCGGACTCCAGGACTAATGGTGGCCGAGGGGTGAATTAAACTGGCGAAAGAGAAACCCGCCAGAGAAAACCTTTCAAAAACCAGTCTCCGCTTCCGGGTTGAATTGACTGAACCCAGTCCGTTAACCAATTGAATCGCATCAGTCCGGTAATCTAATATGGCTTCATCATTACCGAGATAAGGCGCTCCCGGAATTTGCCGGGGTATGATGTCGGTTACACCGATAACAGGAACGGCAAGCAGTTGAAGAATGTCCAACAGTACCCGGGCGTGCCCTCCGCTTCCAATTACAATAACCGGTATTTTCATATCCGGCTTACCATACCTTTCGTCCAAATCGTCAACTTTGCCGAAAACCGCGAAAGGTGCTGTCTTTCTCGATATACAATCGCCGCAAAACCTCTTCATCTTTTTCTATTTGGTGCGAATGATAATTCTGCAGAAGCTGGCGGTTGGCTTCATACAACACCCGATAATACTCATCATCAGTGAGATCAGTGAAGTTTACCGAGAGGAGATCGGAATTGGTATGCTTGTGTTCATAGAAGTCTTCACAATCCTTTAAAAGAGCCTTTTCAATCGCATAATAGTAAAGAGGTGAACCGGGGTAGGGGGTGACCGGTCTGATGGTTCTCATCTGTGAGTGATCATCATGCTGCAGCAGAAACTCCACTCCCAGGCGCAATGACTCCGCGGTTTCGCCAATATTCCCGAATATGATATTAAAGCCCGGGCTGATGCCAGCAGCCAGGGTATTTTCAATTCCATTGCGGATTTGCTTTACCTTCAGAGCTTTATTCATATTTCGTAAAGCGTTTTCATCCATGGACTCAATGCCATAGTTAATAAAGACACACCCAGCCTCCTTCATAAGGGAGAGAACCTCGGGAACAGCATAATTAAGCCTGCCATTGCAGCACCATTTTACTTTCAGCCGGCGTTTGATGAAGGTCTCACAAAGCTCAATTGTTCGGCGGGCCGAACACATCAAGAGTTCGTCGGAAAAAGCGATATAGGAAATGGCATAGTTCCTCTTAAGGAATGCGATTTCTTCCGTGATGCTTTCCGCCTTACGGCCCCGAAAGCCCTGATCCATACGGTAGCAGAAGTTACAGTGAAAGGTGCAGCCCCGGCCTGATAATACGGGCAGGCAACGATCACTGCTTGATATGTTAGGCATTCTCAGCAAGGCATAATGGTCTATGGGGAACAAATCCCAGGCAGGAAAAGGAATGGAATCTAAATCTTCGATTAAGGTCTGCCGGGGGGTTTGTATACATTCCCCTTTATCCCAAAAGGCCAGACCGTTCACGCTATATAGTGATTGTTCGTGTTCCAGGGCCGTAAGAAGATTAATAATCGTGACCTCACCTTCGCCGATAACGATGGCATCAGCCTGAGTTTTTCTTAAAAAATATTCCGGTTCCGGTGCGGCTAAATGACCTCCTAAAATATAAAACGGCCGGTTGATTGACTGGTTGATAGCATCGGAAATCTTAAGCACTTTGCGGTACTGATAGTAGCCCCCACAGGCGCTGACTCCGATTACATCATAAGGCTCCCGGTTTAAAAGCTCGGTTAAATGGGATTCCGGCCAATGATACACATCCTGGTTATAGATTTTAACCTGATGTCCCGCCTGGCGGCAGACCGCGGCGATATAGGCCAGCCCCTGAGGAAACCAGGAGATGTATGAGTCGTTGTCATAGGC
>JBLMZW010000191.1:0-4770 GCA_050259035.1 Chitinophagales bacterium
TGGTTCGCTATATGGGCAAGTGCCGCAACCTTACCGCAGAGGAAAGAAATGCCCGTCTGGCTTCCGGCATAACTCCGACCGTGCGGTTTAGGGTGCCCGAAGGCCAAACCCTGGTCATTAAAGATCTGGTTCGCGGAGATGTCAGTTTTGAAACGGATAATATGGGCGATTTTATTATCGTTAAGTCGGACGGAATTCCCACCTATAATTTTGCTGTAGTCATCGATGATCATCAAATGGAAGTATCCCATGTGGTTCGGGCTGAGGAACATCTCTCCAACACCCCGAGGCAGCTTTTGATATATAATGCTTTGGGGTTTAATCCCCCGGAGTTTGCACATATTTCATTGATTCTGGGCAAAGACCGGCAAAAGATGAGTAAACGGCACGGTGCTACTTCAGTTATGCAGTACCGTGAAAATGGATATTTACCGGAGGCCATATTTAATTTCCTGGCTTTGCTGGGCTGGTCCCCGGAAGGGGAACAGGAGATCCTGGACGCTGATCAGATTATCAAACAGTTCGGCCTGGACCGGGTAGCAAAGAATCCCGCGGTTTTTGATTTAGATAAGTTAAACTGGATAAATGCTCAGTATATTAAGAGAAAGACCACTCAAGAATTGGGTCAGATGATAATGCCATTTTTGGTTGAATCACCATATATTAATGCAGTGGCTTCGCTCGACACCCGAAAGTTCCATCTTTTGATTGATGCTATCCGTGAGAGATTGGTTAACTTACGCGACGCTCAAAAAGAGATCGAACCGTTTTTTGCTCCACCGCTGTATGATAGCGAAGCGACCAAGATTCTAGCCCAGGAGGAGACTCAGGATATGTTTAAGCGGGTAATGGAGTTTCTTCCTGATCCCATGATTTTCGAAGATGCTCTTTCATTTGTAAAGCACGCACCGAAGTCGATGGAGCTTCCGGCTAAAAAGGTCTTGATGCCATTACGCATTGCTCTGACGGGATTGACAAAAGGCCCGGAATTACCACACCTGATGGCGGTGATGGGGGCTGATGAGGTGAAAAGAAGGATAAAAGGGGCCCTGGAGTACAGGGGCATTTGACATAGATTAACAGGTTGTTATAATTATACTAACAAAATATTTGGAACGGAAATGACGGGGAAGAGTAAGTTCCAAACGGTCTTAAGAGAGGAATGGTCAGCGGCTGAAAGCCATTCCAGTATCGTTGGTTCCGAAGTGCACCTCCGATCCCTGGACAACACGGGTGGTTCCGTTAAAGACTTAGAGGGGAGCCCTAGCTCAAACAGAGTGGGACCGCGAAAAGTTAAGCCTTTCGTCTCTGTAGACGAAGGGCTTTTTTATTTATAGGGGGAGTCAACCATGAAGATTTTTCAAGTTCTAAAGGAGGATATGGCGGCATTCATGGCACGAGACCCGGCCGCGCGTGGTTACCTGGAGATTTTTCTCTGTTATCCCGGGTTTCATGCTATCCTCTTTCACCGGTTAGCCCATGCCCTTTTTCAAAAACGCTGGTTTCTGGCAGCCCGGCTGGTTTCCCAATTCAGCAGGGCGCATACTCAGATTGAGATACACCCGGGTGCTACTATTGGACAGAGGTTTTTTATCGACCACGGCGCGGGCGTAGTTATTGGGGAAACCGCGGAAATTGGAGATGATGTAACCATCTACCAGGGAGTAACCTTAGGTGGAACCGGAAAAGAAAAGGGGAAAAGACACCCTACTATCGGCAATGGGGTGGTAATAAGTACAGGTGCGAAGGTACTCGGTTCCATTGCTGTGGGGGATAATGCTAAAATAGGCGCTGGTTCAGTAGTATTGAGAAATGTTCCGCCCGGGTGCACGGTGGTTGGAGTTCCTGGAAAAATCGCTGTAAACAATGGGACCAGAATTAAAAAGGATTCCGCCGATGTGGATCTGGAGCACAATATTTTACCCGATCCAATATCCGATACCCTGCAGGCATTACAGGATAGAATTATGTTCCTGGAGAGGAAATTAGAGATATTGGAAAAGGAGGTTGAACATGATACGGGTTTACAACACCCAAAGCAGGCACAAAGATGATTTGGTTACAATTGAGCCCCAGAAAGTAAAAATGTATGTATGCGGTCCAACTACCTATAATTATATCCATCTCGGCAACGCCCGCCCCCTGGTGGTTTTTGATACCATCAGACGCTATCTGACCTATCGGGGTTATGACGTTACCTATGTTCAGAATTTTACCGATGTTGATGATAAAATAATCAACCGGGCGGCGGAGGAAGGCATTGAGGCGAAGGACCTGGCGGAAAGGTATATTGACGAATACTTTAAAGACGCAGAGGCCCTGGGGATACTGCCTGCTGCCCTAAATCCCCGGGTAAGTGAGCATATTCCGGATATAATAACGGTGATAGACGGATTAATATCCAAGGGGCACGCTTACGAAGTTGAGGGTGATGTCTATTTTCGGGTTAGTTCGTTTAAAGATTATGGCAAATTATCCGGCCGCAGCCTGGACGAGATGCTGGCAGGAGCCCGGGTCGAAGTGGACGAGCGCAAAGAAAGTCCTATGGACTTTGCCCTCTGGAAGAAGGCCAAAGCCGGGGAACCCGCCTGGGATAGCCCCTGGGGCCAGGGACGTCCCGGATGGCATATCGAATGCTCAGTAATGTCCATGAAATACCTTGGTTCTTCATTGGATATTCATGGCGGCGGGGCCGACTTAATATTTCCCCATCATGAGAACGAGATAGCCCAATCGGAGGCATACAGCGGCCAGACCTTTGTACGCTTCTGGCTTCATAACGGCTTTATTACCGTGAATAAAGAGAAGATGTCAAAGTCTCTGGGGAATTTTTTTATTGTCCGCGATATTTTAGATAAGTTTCCTGCACCGGTGGTTAGATTTTATCTTTTAGCCACCCATTACCGTAGCCCGCTAGATTTTGATGACACCAAGCTAGAAGAGGCCGGCCGGGCATTGGACAGGCTCAGGAATACCAGAACTTTGCTGGAAGAGACTAAAAAAACGGGGCAGGATAAAGCGGCTAGTCAGGAAGAACAAATGCTAAGGACTCTGGAGGAATGCCGGGCTGAATTTATACTGGCTATGGATGATGATTTTAACACCGCTCTGGCCATAAGCCACCTGTTCGAAATGGCTAGAGCTCTTAATTCCTTTTTAGCCAGTCCCGGTGTTAAATCGGCGGCGGTTCTAGAAGAAGCCGAAAAGATATACGGCCAACTGATAGAGGTATTAGGCCTTGATTTGAAAGTTTCATCAGCGGGATCAGGAATTATCGAGGAAGCTGCCCAGGCCTTGATCGGCTTCAGGGCGGCAGCGCGGCAGGACAAGGACTATTCTTCCGCAGATATGGTAAGGGATATCATGTCACGTCATGGTATTATTTTGGAGGATGGCAAGGATACCAGCCGGGTTAAAATACAAAATGAGCTGGATTTAGAAGTCTTTATGGCAGATATAATTGACCTGCGGGAAATTCTAAGGAAGAATAAAAACTATACTCGTGCGGATTCATTACGGGATTATCTTGGTCAAGCTGGAATTATAATCGAAGACACCAGGGAGGGAGTCCGCTGGAAAGTAAAGAACTAGGCCCCTTAATAAACGAATCCATTGATATTAATCAACTATCCCCTCTGGCTTTAGCTTATGTGGGGGATGCGGTTTATGAATTAGGAATGAGAACCATGATATCCACCAGAAACCGTAAGAGCATGAAAGACCTTCATTTGGCGGTAGCAAATTTAACTAATGCAGCTGCCCAGGCCAGGATTGTACGTGAACTGGAGGATTATCTAAACGAAGAGGAAATGGAAATAGTAAGGAAGGGCCGAAACGCCAAGAGTCAGTCCTACCCGCGTAATGTTGGAATTGGGGATTACCGTTTAAGCACAGGGTTTGAGGCCATGATTGGGTTCTTATATTTAAACGGGAAAACAGAGCGCTTACAGGAGATTTTTCATCAAATTATGAATATCGACTTTGGTTCTTCCGACAGTTAGGCCAAATGAGTTTAATTTGGAGGGGGTAGGATTATGAAAGTAAAACTGATAGCCTGGACACCGGATCCGGAAAGAACTGTGGCCCTGGCGGCCAGGATGTGTTATTCCGGTAAGGATATAGATGATATTGAAATTGGATTGGATCCGGATGAGGTTAAAAGAAGGGTTGATCTTTTAACCAGTGTGGGGCATTTCTCCCCCACTGAGCATAGTAATTTTACCTTTTTAATTGGAGGCATCAGCCGGGCTTGTTCCCATCAGTTGGTCAGGCACCGTATAGCCTCCTACTCTCAAAAATCACAGCGTTATGTTAATGAAAAGGCTTTTAATTACGTAATACCGCCCAGTATAGCAGAAAACCCCGAAATCCTAGCGGAGTTTGAAAAACAGATGCAGCAGATTGCTGATGGCTACAATAAGTTGGCCGAAATGGTTCCCCGCGAAGACGCGCGCTATGTTTTGCCCAACGCAACTGCTACCCAACTGATTATGACCATTAATACCCGATCATTACATAATTTCTTCCGTCAGAGACTATGCCAAAGAGCCCAATGGGAGATTCGGGAACTGGCGGAAAAAATGTTGCAGGAAGTTATGACGGTAGCTCCGGCATTGTTTGCCAAGGCAGGGCCATCCTGTGAGGTCGATGAGATTTGCTGGGAGGGTGAAAAATCCTGCGGGCGTTGCGAAGACGTCCGGGAAAGGTAGTATGTTGACCAGAGAATACCTTTACGGAGCCAATAGTATTCGGGAAAGTCTTAAAGCCAAT
>JBLMZW010000192.1:0-6300 GCA_050259035.1 Chitinophagales bacterium
GCTCTAGCCCAGATCCGGCGTGCCGCCCTGAGCTTGGCAATTTCTTCGAAGAAATCAATGTGAGCGTTAAAGAAAAAGGAGAGCCGGGAAGCGAACTGGTCAACATGCAGGCCTTTACGGCGAATTACGTCTTCGACGTATTCCATGCCGTCCCTTAAAGTAAACGCCAGTTCCTGAACCGCGGTTGAGCCAGCCTCCCTTATGTGATAACCGCTGATGCTAATAGTATTCCAGCGGGGAACATACTTACTGCCGAATTCGACGGTATCACTGATCAGTTTAACCGAGGGTTCGGGCGGGCACATAAAGGTTTTCTGGGCGATGAATTCTTTTAACATGTCATTCTGGATGGTGCCGCCGATTTTATCCAGGGAGACACCCTGTTCCTGGGCGGAGGCTAGGTACATGGACCATAAAACCGAGGCCGGGGGATTTATCGTCATGGAGGTGGTTATTTGATCAAGGGCGACCCCACGTATGAGATCCCTGAAGTCTACGATGGTATCGATAGCGACCCCGCATTTTCCGCACTCTCCCTTAGCTCGGGGGGAGTCGGTATCATAACCCATTAAAGTCGGAAAATCGAAAGCCGTGCTGAGACCGGTTTGACCGGCGGATAAAAGATAATGCCAGCGTTTATTGGTTTCGACTGCGGTACTCATTCCGGAAAACATACGGAATGTCCAGTATTTGCCCCGGTATCCGGTGGGTTGATTGCCACGCAAGTAGGGGAATTGGCCCGGGTAGGCTATATCCCGTTCAAAATCCATGTCCTGAATATCCTCAGGGCCGTATATACGTTTGATTTCCAGATCCGAAACCGTGGTCCAGTTTTCCTTTTGGTCGGCCTGTTTGACCACCGATTTCTTTACTTCATCTTCCCACTTTTTTCTCAACTGACTGGACTTGTCCAGTAATTCTTTCGTAAACAGCTAGAACAACCTCCCTCTTTCACTTCTCTAATTCTCTCTCTATCGGGCTAGTACTCTATACCGGCCTGCCCTTTGACCCCATTCTGGTAGTGGTGCTTAATCTCGTTTATCTCACTGACCATATCAGCTGCCTCCCGCACCTTATCGGTGGCATAGCGGCCGGTCAGTAAAAGATGCACCTGTGGTGGTTTATCATTAATCAGGTTAAGAAGTTCCTGTTCCTCAATCAGCCCGAAATCGACCGCCACATTTATCTCATCCAGAATCACCATATTGAACTCGCCGTTGGTAACGGCTTCTCGGGCCTTAGCAAAACCTTTTAGGGCCAGTTCCACATCTATTGGAGCGGGTTTGCCCCGCATGACGAAACTGTCCAAACCAAACTGATAAAAAACAAAACTGTCAGGAAGGTATTTTTCCGCCGCCAGAATTTCGCCATATTTTTTTCCCTTCATGAATTGGATCATGCAGACTTTGTGTCCCTGTCCTAAAGCTCTTAAGGCCTGGCCAAAGGCCGAAGTGGTTTTGCCCTTGCCCGGGCCGGTAATGACCATTATTAAGCCCTTTTCAGGCATGGTGACATTAGATTCTATTTTCAAAGGGTTTCTCACCTCCTGTTTTTTGATAGAACTTCGTCGTTTATTTTTCAAAAACAATATATTTGAGTTTTTCTTGACGATTTTACTACATTTATACAATTGTTGCCATACAATAGTTGGGAAAAGTGAAATGAAAGCCCCTGGCGGCCCTAATACCTTACAGAAAACGCAGCCAAAGAATAGGGCAATTGACAACAAATGGATTCAAGGTTAGCCTTGAAATAATCCAGGGAGGTATATACTTTATCAGTCTAGCGGAACAAGGGGGGAGTGGAAATAGTGCTTGTAAGACCTGAAAATGGACGTGCGAAAATACATGAACTGGGCAAAGAAATAAGGATCATTATTCCTTCCAGGAAAAATTGGTTTACTATTTTGTTTATGGGATTCTGGTTATGTGGTTGGGCCGTGGGGGAATTTAGCGTTCCATTAGTGATTTTAAGTGATGATGCCCCTGGGGGAATGGATATATTTCTAATTGCATGGCTTGTCGCATGGACAGTTGGTGGAATCCTGGCAATTCGTAATTTTCTTTGGAATCTGATTGGTCATGAGGAAATTATAATTTCGAGTAACACAATATCTATAGCAAGAAAGATTGCTGGTATAGGACGAAATAAAGAGTACTTGCTTTCAGAGGCGAAAAGGTTCAGGGTTTCGCTGGGAAGAAGTAGTCCATGGGCGAATGCTGGCCGAAGTCTTGATTTTTGGGGTCTAAAACAAGGTAGAATTAAATTCGATTATGGCATGAAAACTATTCGTTTTGCTGGTCCGATTGATGAAGCTGAGGCAACCAATGTTTTAGAACTCTTAAAAAGTCGGGGCTTTATAAGGGAAGCTAACGTTTCGATGTAATAGATATGGAGGATATTTATGAACAAGAAATTATTTCAATACCATCATATAGGAATTCCAACTAAGGTGCCTATTCCCGGCGAAGTATATCTGCCTGATTACAAGCTATATCATTGTGGTTACGAAGATAGCGAGTTCGGCATAGAATGGATGCGCTACGAAGATGATTGTACCTTACCGGAGATCGTGAAAACCATACCCCATGTGGCTTTTAAAGTGGACGATGTCTACGAAGCTATAAAAGGAAGAAAAGTATTAATTGAGCCCAACAGTCCATCGGACGGGGTCATTGTAGCTTTCATAGAAGAAAATGGGGCACCAATTGAGTTAATTCAGGAGAGGTAACAAAGGGTTAAACATTGTATTATTAAATTATCGAAGGACCAAAGCGGAAGCTTGGCGAAACCGGATTAGAAGGCAGGACGGGTGAAGAATGATGAGAATCGTCCAACTGGGAACGCCGGGCTCCAGCCCGGCAACCAGGCGAAAGCCTGGCGAACCCAGAACATCTTACCTCTAACCTTTCACTTATTATCAGCCCTATTATTATTTGATAAGATAGATTGCTCGACCAATTGTTTTACTAAGGGCGGAAATCAAAGCGCTTTTCTAAAACCTTAACATGTTGATTTTTTTCAGGGGACAGCAGGATGAATAAATATATCAAGACATCAGAAATAGCTAAAGTAGTGGGTGTACACCCCAATACCGTAAGACTGTACGAAGAATGGGGCTTTCTGCCGCCGATTCCTCGAAACGATAAAGGCTACAGGCTTTATACTCTTGATCATTTGGAACAGATGCGTCTTGCCAGAATAGCTCTGCGATGTGAGTTCGTTGAAGGAAACATCAGAGAACATGCCGCTGCTATAGTTAGAGCGGCTGCGAACGGAGACTTAGATCAGGCGGCTGGAAAAGCCAACGAGCATTTATCACATATAAGAGAAGAGCGTGCTAAGGCCGAAGAAGCGCTTGCACTATGTCAGAAGTGGCTTAATGGAGATTTTCCCACTGAGCCGGGGAGGCATTATAAGAGAACAGAGGTTGCCAAACTGGTCGGTGTTTCAATCGATATACTGAGAAACTGGGAAAGGAACGGCCTAATAAGTATTCCGAGAAGTGATAATAACTACCGAGTATATGGCTTAAAGGAAATATACCGGCTGAAGATCATCCGAACGCTAAGGAGCGCAAACTACAGTATGATGGCTATTCTCCGTATGATGAATTATATCGATATGGGGAACAGGGGAGATGTGTATGGCATAATCAATACTCCTTCCCCGGAAGAGGATATCGTCAGTGCAGCTGATAGATGGATATCTACCCTGACCGAGACGGAAGACGATGCCAAAGAGGTGATTATACAACTTAATAGGATGATGAAAAAATAACTGAGCAAATCCAAACCCTCCAGTATACCACCAGGGTTGTTGTCACGTTTTATAATGTGATGGCAATAAGAAAAAGGGGGGTTTTTTAGTGCCTGAAACTAATCAGGAGGTTATAACCGGTTCAGGAAGGTTAAAGCGGTTTAGTATTGAAAAGGATTTAATTAAGCTATCAACGCCAATACTGATCGGAATGATATTTGAACTAATATGCACCCTTCTGGATATTTTCTGGATTGCCAGAATCAACCCACAGGATACGGCTATTGTAAGCGGGGTAGGGCTCGCTTACCCCATCGCTTTCCTTCTGGTGGCCCTAATACAGGGTATAAGTGCCGGAATATCTACCATCGTGGCCATAGCTGTCGGGCAAAAGAATTCAGAGTATACAAAAAAAGTTAGCAGAAACGGCTTCAATTTAAGCTTCTACTCAAGCCTGATAATTATCATGTTGGTGTACATCTTTTCCGGAAACATCATAAGTCTAATGGCAGGAAATGAGCTTTCAATAGCCACGAAAGGCTACGCCTGGGAATACCTTGCATTCTATATGCCCGGAATTTTCTTCCTCTTCTGCGCTCAGGCTTATCTTGCAGTTCTTCAGGGAGAAGGAAACACCAAATACATTGGAATAGCAATGTCTGTATCAACCATTATTAACGCGGTCCTGGATCCCGTTTTTATTTTTGTTTTGGGTTTCGGTGTAAAAGGCGCCGCGATGACTACATCATTGGCCCAGATAATTCTGTTTGTTTATGTTTTGGTTATAATGCTTAAACAAGATAAGAGATTTCTTTCGATAAGGGGGTTAGTTTCAATTGATTTTACAATAGTAAAAGAAATATTGAAGCTTGGAATTCCCCAAAGTATTAGCTTTTTAATACTTTCAGCATCCTTTGCCATAATGAACTGGTTTATAAGCTCCATTAGTGAGACATTTATGAACGCTTATACCATTGTAAGCAGGTTTGATGGTATATTGCTGACTCCGACCCTGGCGTTTTCCATCGGGCTATCCATCATGATAGGTCAAAATTACGGGGCGGGGAATATAAACGAAATGAAATCCATTCTAAAAAGGGGTACCGGGCTGAATATGTTGGTTTCCCTTGGGACCGGCCTCCTTTATATGCTGATCGCTAAACCGTTGTTCGGAACAATGAGCGATATTCCGGTTGTAATATCTCTGGCAGTGAAACAGGTTTACTACCTGACCTTAATTATGACGGTAGGTTCTGTTTTGGGTCTATGTGCGGGGGCAGCCCTCCAGGCGATAGAAAAACCTATTCATTCTACCTTTATCATGCTGCTGAGAATGCTTTTGTTTGTTGTCCCCTGTATAATTGTTCTGCAGTTCTTATTTGGTAAAACCGTGCAAAACGTTTGGGTTTCTTTAGCTGCAGGAAGCCTGTTGGGTGGAATAATCGGCTTCGGAATGATATTAAGAAAAGTAAAGGAACTTTCGGTTTGCCGCGAGTTAACCTAAAACGGAATAAGCTCTAAAAGGGATTCATATTGGCTTCCATCTTATTTGGGAATTAGAAATGTAAATTTGACCTGATTGGCTTCTGTCGTTAGCTGAATGTGGCCGTGCAATTTGCCGGCCAGTTCCTGGGCCGAATATAAACCAAGACCGGAATGATATTTATCCTTGGAAGTAACACCAGGTTGGAAGAGGGAGGCAGTATTTTCGGCTTCTATAACTCCATGGTTGGCCACTTCAAAGGCTATAAAGGGACTTATCTCGTAGGTGCTAACCCGCACCCATCTGTCTTCACCCTCATTTTGTTCGGCCGCTTCAATAGCGTTATCAACCAGATTACCCAGGATGCGGACTATTTCAAGAATCCTCCCGCGCAGATCAGTCAAAGCGACATCAATTTGAACGTTTAAGCTAACGTTTTTCATTTCCGCGGCCACCGCTTTAGCATTCAGAAGAGCTCCAATAAAGGGGTTATCTACTTTCATTAACTGGCTGTAAAAGAAGGATTCTTGGCCAAGTTCTTTTATGTAGTCATTAAGTTCCTGAATTTGGTCAGTATTAGCTAAACCCGAGATTATCTGCAGGTGGTTATTCATATCATGGCGTCGGCTGCGTATCGAATTGACATAGTAAATGAGATGATTCGATACTGTATCCTCGGCCGAGGATATTGTTTTTAATTCGGTGGAACGAACAACAGCATAGATTATGAATAGGTTCAAAAGAACGATAATAAGCCATAATCCGGTAAGAATAACTTGTACGTGAAGACTTGCCGGTATGCTATCCAGGCATAAATAGAGCAAGATTATTTGAAGAATAAAGGCACAAAGAAGCGCGAGCTGCGAAGGATGGTTCCTAACAGTCAGCCATAAAGACTTGAATATATGAATGTGTCTGCGAATAAGAAAAGCTACCGGAATAGAGATAGAGCATATCCCCCGAGCTTGCGCAGTTCCTGATCGGCGAGGACCGCGACTTCAGGGGCGTGGTGCTGATCGGCGGCCTGGCGGCGCGGATCCACGGCATGGCCGACAGCC
>JBLMZW010000193.1:0-50712 GCA_050259035.1 Chitinophagales bacterium
TATGAGTTTTATGTTTCCCTGGACAAGGTTTGTCGGATGGCGATATCATTGCAAGGATAACAGAATAAGATAATTTGAATTGTAAGCATACGGAGATAATAATCCTGTTGCAGCGGCTACAATGCTTCACTAGCACGGAGCAGAAGAATAACGTGCGGCTGGCGCTCTAACACAAAAGCATGAGCATTAAAACGGTGTAAAGGAGCGGGGAACGTTATGAATATAAGAAAAATTACAGGCGATAAAAAGGAATATATAGATTTACTATTGTTGGCTGACGAACAGGAAAGCATGATAGACAAGTACCTTGAACGCGGCGAAATGTTTGTTCTGGATGACAGCGGAGTAAAAGCTGAATGTGTGATTACCAAAGAGGCAGACGGCATTTACGAGCTTAAGAACATTGCGGTTATGCCTGACTGTCAGCGAAAAGGTTATGGGAAAAGCCTGATAGAATTCTTGTTTTCCCACTACACGGATTGTAATACTATGTTTGTAGGAACCGGTGATTGCCCCTCTGCGCTTATTTTTTATCAGCAATGCGGGTTTACGGAATCACATCGAATAAAAAGCTTTTTCACGGACAACTACGACCACCCAATGTTTGAAGATGGAAAACAGCTAGTTGATATGATTTATCTGAAACGGGAGCAAAAGCATGCGGAGAAGAATCCTTCTATAGACATTTGAAGATTGTATCGTGGTGGCGAAAAAATCCTTTCAGATTGATAATCTAAAAGGGTAAGTGATTTTGCACATAGGAGTTGCCACTAAGGGGATACCAGAGGGGTACGACATCTTTTTTGCACACTCAAGGCATGTGGAGACGGTGGTTCTGATAGAACGGAAAAATGGCTATATCTAGGGTTGCCGGAGTTTTGGGCTTAATTAGAATATGTGTTTCATGTTTTCAAGGTGCGCTCCGGCCTCGCCTCACAATGTGATGTTTGAACTCTTGCGCGCTGAAGCGACTCTGAAACCAGCCCGATCCAATTCTACCGGCCGGTGCCCATCGAATTATCTTGAGGAAAGGAGACACATTAGCTTATTCGTTTCGAAAATGTGTCTTGACGATGGGGGGTACTATAAAGAACATTCGAATAATAGAAATCAATTGAATTTGTGAAAACTGATATGTACCTACCGTAAATAGATAACTCACGTTATAACCTCCCAAATTGAATCTGTATTTAGCTTCATTTCGTCTAATAAACTGTGAGAATAAAGCGGTATTATAATCCGCTTTTTATCCAGCCCCCGTTTTAATTCGTCAATAAAAATTCCACTGCCCGAAGACAGGCACTTTGCGTATAAGTTACGGTTGAATTCCTCTCGGTTTAACGTTTGCACAGAACTTGATGCATACAGGTCAAATGCACGTTTCATATCGATCCGCTGGTTCACACCGCAGGTGGGGGAACCATCAATCCCCACGATGCCAATGACCTTATAACCCGAGTCTTCATAATTATATATTTCATTGATGACTGCTCGGGCAATCCGGCGATAACGAAGACGCGTATAGTGCAGGAATATGGGTAGGATGATAGCACGCATATAACACCGGGTTGTTCTTTTTCTCTCAAATGCGAGCCACATCAAGGGCTTCAGTATCCCTCCCCAAGCTTGCTGTTCCGGGCATTTCATCTGAATGATAGCAATATCCCGCTCGATAGCACCCTGAATAATCTCGGCTACACAGCTGTTTCGAGACGCTCCGCCCAGGTATCTGGCGTTCATATTAAGCAGACAATGAGACAAAAAAATGATTTTTCCGCTTCGCTCGTCCTTCAGTCTGTTCTGAATTTGCGTTAGCTTTCGCATGGACACCACGCTCCTGTTTTAAGTTTAGATACTAAACCATCTAATAATAATAAACAACTGTTGATTATTTTGATCTATAGTATCTTTTTCTGGCTTAAATTAATGTATTTATCCAGATGCTTGCCGGCAAGCTCCAGAATTTCCCGAAATGCGGTCAGTTTTTCCGGTGAAATGTCATGTATCAGCTGCGCCATTGATTGGTCCATTTCCTTGTGGAAGCGTTCATGCTTCAGGTATACTTCCTGCCCCTTCTCCGTCAAGCTGAGTTCGATCTCCTTGGTATAGGTCACAGATTTTGTCTTTAGTACATAGCCCTTTGAAGCCAGTTTAGTGACTATCTGGGATATAGCACCTTTTGTAACGCCGAATGCGATACATAATTCGGTGACTGTGTCTCCTGTCTGATTGCCGATGGCTTCGATCATATTCATCTCAGAAGGATAGAGCCTCTCGCCGCTGACGTCGAAAGGCATTTTTTCTAGTTTGTTGTATTTGTTCACGAACCTATTTATCTCTGTTCTGATCCTCTGCATTTCGTCCATTTCCATCACCACAACATCAATTTACCTACTAAACCGAAAACTGTCAACAGGCGATCATGGAGACGGTTCCATTGATCGGTTGAAGGTAGCGCAGTACAACTAGGTTCCAAGTTAGATCCAGCGGGTTATTCAATGATCTTTCGGCTGAGGTAAAGTCAGACCCAAACCCTCTAAGGGGGGCAACATATTGGGGCTACCGAAGGGCACTCGTCACAATTAATAAATATCTTAACATGCTGTTTTTGTAATACGTAACATCTATTGGCAATAATTTTAAATGCTAAAATATAATATATTGAGGAGGTGTGGTTATGGATAAACGTAGGGGATCAGCAGCCCTCACCTGGATTCCAAGAGTGCTGGCTATGATGTTTATTATATTTATCTCGCTTTTCGCATTCGATACATTCTCTAACGGTGAACCTCTTGTTAGATCATTGATTGGGTTCTTAATCCATCTGATACCATCTTTTGTTTTATTGATCATTCTGGTTATCTCATGGAAACGCCCTATAGTTGGTGGCTGTATCTTTATTTTCACCGGCATAGCTCTGGCAATATTTTGGGGTACATATAAAGACCTGACCAGATTCTTACTTCTTTCACTTCCGGTATTAGTCACCGGCATCATGTTTATCATCTCGCATTATTCTAGAAACGAGATAATCGCTTAGCCTATCAAGCATTTTGGATATGCATCGCATTATCAGCCGATGGGTTTCAGGGGCTGGCGGGTTTGTAATAGTTGTTACTCTGTATCATATCGTAAATACACCGACAATATACCGTGCCAATTTGGGCATCATACCGGACTAGAAACTGATGCCTTTCGTTTACATGTTTTTAGCGCTGGGTATTTCTTTTGGTTTTGCCGGTCTGCTGATGGTCTGCGGGGGCCGAGGATTGAGATCCGTTAAAAAGGCGCCTGGGTAATTGCAACACTGGCGGGTACGTTTCTGTTTCTTTTGGGGGCAAAATTTCATTTGTTTTATTATTATTCCGCCTTTATCATGTGATTTCCTTATGATGTCGGCCGAAGCACTCATATTCTTAAAGGATAAGGCCTTATAATAGTGAACCAATCAAGATTAATAATCCAGAAACAGAAAAAATCACTGGACATAGCCTGAATGCCCAGTGTTTAATTTTAAAACCTGTCAAAAGCGATATTACTGAAATGACAAAAAGCATACCTGATGAAGAAGCATACACTAACTTGGATATATAATGATTTATATCCCCAAGATATGTAATTATCAATACCAATACACCGATAAATATTAGTGTAACCCCTTCATTTATCCATTCCATAAATACTATTCTTTTATTGTCGGTTGATATATCCCCAAACCCGCCAACAACTGTTTTTGTCGGGAAAAGATGTATAACACCCCATAGTACTACGGACAACCCACCAATGCTGATTAAAATAATATTCATCATTCAACACCCCTGTTCGAATTATAGTAGTTATTTATTATTTCTGAAAACATATCATCAAAAATAGGTTTTTTGTGCCCTTTCAATGCATTCATATGACATTTCTTATATTATTGTGACAGGGGGAGGAGTATTATGGAAAATATAAGTGAAATGGAAAATAACGAACTTGATAACCAGTACAGTATAAAAAAAATACTGACTATTTGGGCAAGCGTGACGCTTCCCATGGGTTTTTTTGCATGGATTCTGGTACCGTTTATCCATCCTTACTTCGGTATTCATCCGGGATTGTTATATTGGATTTTCATGGTTATCGGAATGATATGGCAGTTTTTAGTTTCTGTATATCTTCTGAAGAAGGAATTAAAAGTACTAAAATGGGAAGGTATAAAAAAACGTATATGGGCAAATAGACCCATCAACTCTAGGACACAAAAAATTCAAAAAAGACTTTTCTTGTGGACGATTCCTGTGATTCTTTATACTTACCTAATAGAGAGTTCAGGGATATTTGATTTTGTTACAAAAGGTGTTGAAAAGGTATGCCCCTTCTTTACACCACAATGGTATACAAATTTTCAGGAACTTGCAAAACCTGAATTTGTCGGGCAGTGGTGGATTTTGGGCTTGGCCGTTGTTAGCACGGTATTCAATTATGTGTTAGGAGAAGAATTACTGTTTAGAGGCATTTTATTACCGAGGATGAGTAAAGCATTTGGCAAATGGGATTGGGCAGTAAATGGAGTATTGTTTGCGACGTATCATATTCACAAGTTCACGGAAATACCTGTTTTTATTATAGGAGATGTTCTTCTTCCACTTTCGGTAAAAAAGACCCGGTCATTTTGGATGGGAGTTATTATTCATGGAGTAGAAGCAATACCAGTATATATTGGGGTTCTGATGGTCTTAACAGGTCACATATAATAACATTTGACGTTGCGTTTACGGAAGAATGGAGATGCAAAACAATGATCACTTTTCAGAATATCGCATTACTCCTGATTGTAATCTGGCTCGTGCTCATTATGGTATGGTTTCGCAGGGCCAGCATTGTTCTAGTTGGAGGCTTATTATTTATTGGATTGTTTACAATTCTAGCTTTAGCTTATGACCAAGTAACCCTGAATGAGCTTGGGCTGGGATTTCCCAATTCGTGGGTGTTAACAATTGGAGTTGCGATAGTATGGTTAGGGTTGATGCTAGCCTACTCCCCGTTAGCTGACAAGTTAGCGAGTCAATGGTTTAGACGGCTGCCAACTCTTGAATCGTTTCGTGTTATTCAGCAATCCAAGGGCAAACTCATCTTAGGTATTGTAGTTGCTTGGTTACTTGGAGGGGTATTAGAAGAGCTTATTGCGAGAGGGATCGTTCTTAAATCTATTGATTTATTGCTAACTCCCTATTTATTCAAGCCGATAGCGATTGGAGTTGCCATATGTGCTGCAGGGTTAGGTGCCGGTGTGTTCCATCTTTACCAAGGACCTAGAGCCACGGCCATCGTAACTCAACTTTCAATTCTTTTTGGCCTTCTGTTTGTAATCAGTGGGTATAATCTATGGGCTGTAATTTTATGTCATGGACTGTACGATACAATTGCTTTCGTCAGGTTTTCAAACAAGAAATCCAAATACTCAGATGTTTGAGGATGACAATTGTAACCTTATCACTTTTGGCAAAAATTCAGGAGGTAACATAGGAATGAAACTAACTTTCAAACAATGTATGTCAGATGACATTCATACACTTCGTGACTTTTCTTACAGAACGTATAACGAAACCTTCGCCCACATGAACACACCATCAAATATACAAGCCTATCTGGAGCAGTCTTTTAATATAACTAAACTGAATGATGAATTATCGGATAGCAATTCATTATTTTATTTTCTTTATGCTGATGGAGAATTGGCAGGCTACTTAAAATTAAATGAATCCCCAGCTCAAACTGATATAAATGATATACAATCGTTGGAAATCGAAAGAATCTACGTGTCAATAGAATTTCAAGGCAAAGGTTTAGGCGATGTTTTAATGAACAAGGCTATCGATATAGCGAATATGAGGAAAAAATTATACGTATGGCTTGGCGTCTGGGAGAAAAACGATAAGGCTATTATGTTTTATAAAAAGAATGGATTTTATGAAGTTGGTATACATTCCTTTTTCATGGGAGAAGAAGAACAAACAGATTTTCTAATGCGTAAAAACTTATAACCATCTTTTCGAGTATGAATGAAAACTCATAAATTCCATTTTGTCTAATAAGATTATGAGCAGTTTGGCTGGTATCTTTTTTTAAAAAATGAGATCGTCAGCAATTAGTTCATTCAGGACTTCTACATTACTTGACAGCATGGCTTTTCGAAGAAGTTCTTCATAAGCAATGATTTGAGCTTCACTCAACAGCAAGATCTCCTTTCATTTTTACTTATAAAATCTTTTAGCGGCAAAAATATTTAATGTAAAATTGAGGGAAGGGTTAGTATTGCATTTATTCAAACATAGGAGGTTGACCCGCGAAGATGATGGTTTCAGTGTTTATGTGATATTCGTGAAATTTGGGAGGTTTATAGATGAATAAAATTATTAAGATTAGGAACGAAGAAGAAACAGATTATAAGAAAGTAGAAGAAATTACACGGAAAGCTTTTTGGAACTTATATGTTCCGGGGTGCGTTGAACACTATTTAGTTCATGTTATGCGATCCCACAAAGACTTTCTGCCGGAATTGGATCTAGTGATTGAAGTTGATAACCAGATTATCGGGAATATCATGTACACAAAAGCAAAACTGGTTGATGAGTCTGGGGAAGAAAAAGAAATCCTTACCTTCGGTCCGATTTGCATTATGCCGGAATACCAAAGAATGGGTTACGGGAAAATGCTTATGGAGCATTCTTTTGAACAAGCGGTTGCACTTGGCTATGATGTGATTGTGATATTTGGAAACCCAAACAATTATGTAAGCCGTGGCTTTAAGAGCTGTAAGAAGTACAATATCTGTCTTGAGAATGGAACATACCCAGCAGCAATGATGGTAAAAGAACTGAAGCCGGAAGCTTTGGACGGAAGGAAATGGGTTTACTATGACAGCCCTGTGATGAAGATAGACGAACAAGAAGCCGAACGCTTTGATGAGAGGCTGGAAAAAATGGAGAAGAAGTTCCAGCCAAGTCAGGAAGAATTCTATATTCACAGCCGTTCTATTATACAGTGAGTTTCCTTTACTGGGAGCAGTATTGTCCTACATGCAAGTTTGGCGTGTGGTCAGATTGGACGTTTTATGATTTTGCCGAGGTGGTGTAACCAGGTTGGGTGTTGGCGAATCTTGTGACAGATAATAAGAAGGATGAGTATGCCAAAAGCAAGAAAAATGTTAAGTGACTGGAAAGCATCTTATATCCAGTCACTTATGAAATTAATTGAAACACAGAGTAAGTCGACGCTTGCACATTGGGCAGTTGATTATGCCGAACGTGTGATATTGCCGCTATGGAACAAGTACTATCCGGATGATCTGCGTCCGCAAAATGCATTGAATACCGCCCGTGATTGGTTATCGGGAGCAATAAAATTGCCGCAGGCAAAAGCGGAAATACTTAAGTGTCATGCGGCCGCCCGCGAAGCAGAAGGAAATCCTGTCGCACAAGCCTCTGCAAGGGCGATAGGTCAATGCGCGTCGACTATCCATTCCGCACGGCACTGTATCGGGCTTGCCTTTTATGGTGCGCTTGCGTTCGCGTATGATCAGCTCGGAACGGACGCAGAGTGGGCACAAATCGAGCAATGCGCTGGCGAGGAGTGCGGACGAATGGAAGCAGCCTTGCATGTAGTTGCCGTAGAGAACGAACCAAACCCAGCGAAAATCGATTGGAAATGCTGACCGCAGCCCGCCGAGGACCAGGACTTTTTGTATGAATTTATCAGGGGTGTGTATGGATAATTACACAAAGGAAGAATTGAATGACGCCCTCCGAGCCATAGCTTCAACGATTAGCAAATGTGAGAAAGTACTGCCAAAGCTGAAACAAGGTACTTCTCAGCACACTCTGCTCATACGTAGAATTAAAGCGCTCCAAATAGCATTGACGTTGATTAAAAGGGAATTGGAAGAATGAAGGTATGCCGAGTATCGTCGGCAAGAATTTCCTAGCGCAAAATCTCTTATTCCGCGCATCAGTATCACTTTATGGCCAAAACACACGTTGAGGTAGTAACTTTGCTTACAAGGATCGAAAAGACGAGGTAAGCAATTAGTTCTACCCATGCAAGGTCTACCCAAGAAGACGAGCGCAAGTGAAGTCTGATTGGTAACAGACTACTGCGGAGACCGTAGTGCTATATCGGAGGAAGTAACAAGTGAACATTCAGATATTTGGGGCCAAGAAATGCTTTGATACGCAAAAGGCTGAAAGATATTTTAAAGAAAGAAATATTAAATACCAATATATAGACCTCAGCCAAAAAGGTTTAAGTAAAGGTGAGCTTGACAGTGTAAAGGCAGCTATCAAGCTTGATAATTTGATTAATCAAAAAGCTAAAGATTACATTAAATTGAAATTGAATCGAATTGGAAGCGTCACTATGAGAGAAGAAATACTACTAAACAATCCTCAGCTATACAAAACACCAATTGTACGTAATGGTAGGTTAGCGACGGTAGGGTATCAGCCGGAAGTGTGGAAAGAATGGGAGTAGTTCATAAGGAAATATAAGGATTAAAAATGAAGTCAATATAATATTAGATTTCATAATGGTATTTTTTCTACTAAGATGAAAAGTGATTAAAAGGATATAGGTGGTCATCATATTCAGTTGAGAATATATACCTTTTGTGTTCTCGCCGCATGCGGAATGCTGCGTGAGGATTGGAAGGCAGAAAGACCGATAAATAGCGGATTACGAGTGTAAATATCCTGTGGCTTGGTTGTCACTGGATGAAAAAGACAAATAGAAACGGGGGGGAATTGTGTATGAAAGCAGTTATATGCAATAAATATGGGCCTCCGGAGGTTCTTCAGTTAGTCGAAGTAGAGAAACGCATACCCGGTGATAATGAGGTACTAGTAAGAATTAAGGCAACGGTAGCGGCTCCGCCGGACTGTGCTTTTCGAAAAGGCGACCCTTTTATCTCGCGCCTTTTTACAGGACTGACCCGCCCTGGAAAAATCCCTGGAGATGTGCTCTCTGGTGTTATAGAGAAGGTAGGCAATAATGTATCGATATTTAAAACAGGTGATGCAGTTTACGGATCTTCCGGCATTAATATGGGCACCAATGCCGAATACATCGTACTGAACGAAAAGGAAGCGCTTGCAATCAAACCGGAGAGGGTTACATTTGAAGAGGCTGCCGCTATCAGCGAAGGTTCACTCACAGCATTGCCTTTTCTTAGAGACAGCGGGAAAATTAAAAAGGGTCAAAAAGTCCTGATTATCGGCGCGTCCGGAGGGGTCGGCGTATATGCCGTGCAGCTCGCGAAATATTTCGGGGTTAATGTCACTGCCGTCTGCGGTCCCTCAAATGTAGAACTGGTCAAATCTATCGGAGCTGATAAAGTAATAGACTATGCAAAGGAAGACTATACGAAATCCGGCGAAAAGTATGACATTGTTTTTGATGCAGTTTCAAAAAGCTCGTTTTCCAGATGTAGAAAAATACTGGCGACGGATGGTATATATCTTTGTACCGTTCCATCATTGAGTATCATGCTGGCCATGTTATGGACTTCGATTTTCAGAAGCAAAACGGCTGTCTTCACAGCTACAGGCTTACGAAAGCCTGCCGAGAAAAAAAAGGACTTGGCATTTCTGAATCAATTGATAGAATCAGGAAAGCTGAGGGCAATCATTGACAGAACATACTCATTGGAGCAAATGGCGGAGGCGCATAGGTACGTGGAAACAGGTCACAAAAAAGGAAGCGTGGCTATCCGTATACATCAATAACATTACATAAAGAGAAGCGCCATGCCAACGAAAGTATTATTGTCGAAAGGGCATAGACATGGAATTAGAAAGACATTCAGCAAACTCAAACTATACGGACAAAAAACAATTCTTTAAGAAATTTATCGAATCTCCCACACAAATCGGCAGTATAGTACCAAGTTCAAGGTTTCTGGCTAATAAAATGCTAAGACCCATAGATTGGGCAAACGCTCGCTTTATAGCGGAACTTGGTGCAGGTACGGGTGTTTTTACGAAGCACATCCAGATGAACAAACATTGCAACTGTGAGGTCGCAGTGTTTGAAAAGGATGATGATATGCGTAATAGACTAAATAATACATATCCTGAATTGAAATTTTGTAAAGATGCCATTAGATTATCGGAAGAAGTTCAATCTATGGGCATTGATTCACTCGAGGCAGTTGTTTCAGGATTACCTTTTGCACTATTTAAGGAAGAAGTTCGTGAGCAGATTATTGATGAGGTCCTTCAAGCTTTGAAGCCAAATGGTATCTTTGTTGCATTCCAATATTCTTTACAGATGAAAAAAATGTTATCGAGTAAATTCTCCAAGGTCGAGATATTCTTTGAGCCGTTAAACCTCCCCCCGGCGTTTGTTTATGTATGTTTTAAGTAGGAATGTAATTGTATCACCTGTTTTTGAGAGCGTGGCTATGTTGAGGTGGTAACTTTGCTTACAAGGATCGAAGAGACGAAGTATGCAATTAGTTCTACCCATGCTATGTCTGCCCAAGAAGGCGAGCGCAAGCGAAGTCTGATTAGCAATAGACTACTGCGGAGACAGTCGTATTGATAGAACGGAAATAGCTTGATTATTGGGGTTCCTGACGTTACGGGCTTAGTATGAATATATATTTTATGTTTCCTCGGACAATAATACGGGGAAATTTCTGTTTTAGGGGGGTGGCCCAATAAATCAAGATATTGGCGAAAAATCACAACCCTTCAGTATAAATACTTAAATATTTTCGATTCAATTCCCTTAACCAACTTGGACGAAGTGTCTTAATTTGGTACCTTTTATTACAGGGGGGCAGAATGAAAGCAAAGATGTAAAAGTATGTTAAAAGCCGCGTTAGTCAAATAATTTGTTGACGTTGTTCTTGGGATTCTGAAAAGGAGGCGAAGATCACACTTATGAAACGGTCTATTATATTATTATGCCTAGCCACCCTCCTAACCCTATTCATCACAACTCCTGCGAAAGCTTGCACCAGTCTGTTGGTTACGAAGGAGGCCTCTTCTGACGGCTCAACCTTGATTACCTATGCCGCCGACTCTCATACCCTCTATGGTTCTCTTTCCTACATCCCCGCTACAAAGAATCTCCCCGGAACGATGATTGACATTTTCGACTGGGAAAGTGGCAAGTATCTGGGAAAGATTCCCCAGGCCCGGGATACATATCAAGTTGTCGGGAACATCAATGAATTCCAGGTTGCCATTGGAGAAACAACCTTCGGCGGCCGCCCCGAGCTTGTTGATCCAGAAGGGGTTATTGATTATGGTTCACTGATCCGCATTACACTACAGAGGAGTAAGACAGCCCGGGAGGCAGTACAGATTATGGGGCGGCTTACCGAACAGTACGGGTATGCCAGTACTGGAGAGAGCTTCTCTATTTCTGACCCCAAAGAGGCCTGGATAATGGAGATGATCGGGAAAGGACCTAAGAACAAGGGAGCAGTTTGGGTGGCCCTCCGTATTCCCGATGGATATGTTTCTGCTTATGCCAACCAATCCCGGATTACCACTTTACCCCTGAATGATCCCTTGAACTGCCTCTACAGCAAGGATGTCATAACCTTCGCCAAAGAGAAAGGATACTTTAAAGGGGAAGACAAAGATTTCAGCTTCCAGGCAGCATATGATCCCCTGGATTTCGAAGGCCTCAGGTTATGTGATGCCAGAGTCTGGAGCCTTTTCCGAAGGATCTCTCCCTCTCTGAATATCTCCCCGGAATTCATTAAAGGGGACAAAAACGCCGCCCCGCTGCCAATCTGGATCAAACCAGACCGAAAACTATCGGCCCGGGACGCCATGGAACTCATGCGTGACCATTACGAAGGAACTGAATTGGACATGACTAAAGATATCGGAGCCGGCCCCTTTGCTCTTCCATATCGCTGGTCCCCGAAAACCTGGGAGTACAATGGAGATGTTTACTTTCATGAACGTGCTATTTCCACTCAGCAAACCGGCTTCTCCGTTGTTGCCCAGAGCCGGGCCTGGCTCCCCGACCCCATTGGAGGAATCCTTTGGTTCGGCGTCGATGATACCTATAGTACGGTTTATGTACCCATCTACTGCTCCGTCAACAAGGTCCCCGAAGCCTTCTCCGATGGGAGCGGCTCCTTCAATAAGTTTTCCTGGGAGTCTGCCTTCTGGGTATTCAATGCTGTTTCCAACCTCGCTTATTCCCGTTACAGCGATATTATTCCCGAGATCCAGACTTTGCAAAGGGAACTAGAGGGGTCGTTTGCCTCCGAGATTCCAGAGGTCGATAAAAAGGCCCTCTCCCTCTATAAAAAAACGCCTCAGGCAGCCAGGGATTACCTTACTGATTATTCCTGCCGCCAAGGCCAAATGACCATGGAGAAATGGGAGAACCTCTGGCAAACTCTGTTTGTGAAATATATGGATGGAAACGTACGGGACGAGAAAGGAAAAGTACAACATCCTCCCTATTCGGAGAATTGGTATAAGGCCATCGTCGATTCAACCGGAGACCGATACAAGGTGCAGGAAGAGTAAGTGGATCAAAGCCTGCTGAATGAGATTGGGGACAACTTGACAAATTTATTAATGTCCGAGGAACAGACGTAATGGCAACAGCCTGTTCGTCAGGAAGGGAAGGATAAAAAATGGATATAAAGAACGAACGGACGCCGGCCAGATCAGTGGACCCCGGGCCTTTCTACCATGGCACAAAAGCTGTCCTGAAGCCGGGTGACTTGCTGGGACCTGGTTGTAGCTCTAACTATGGTGAGAGAAAGAAAGCTAACTACGTATACCTGACTGCAACATTGGATGCAGCCACGTGGGGAGCGGAACTGGCAATGGGCGACGAACCCGGTCGAATTTATCGTGTAGAGCCGACAGGTCCCATTGAGGATGATCCCAATCTAACGGACAAGAAGTTCCCGGGGAACCCAACGAGATCCTACCGAACTCGACACCCACTGCGAGTAGTGGACGAGGTTTTGGACTGGGAGGGACACTCTCCAGAGGCACTTAAAAACATGCGCGATCACCTTGACAAGCTTAAACGGCTTGGTATCGAGGCAATCAACGATTGACTGTGTGATGGCTGTTTTCCATTATCATTTTATTTTTTATTTCTCATGCTTTCCATCGGGTTAAGATTAAGATTCAGACGTTCGATTATCGTGTTAAGCCTTTTTTGTTTACCGTCTTCTGTCTTCATGTAGATATACGACGCTGTATATGCCTTGCGGGAAGAACGCGGCATTTTCTCGAAATTCGCCCAAGCGGTCTTATGGGATTTAAGCAAAGCCTCGAAATTTTGTACCTGCTCTTCTGTCATTGGTTCGTCTTTAGGGGTATCCCAGTTTCCATTCTGTTTAGCGATCTCAATCTTTGCTCTGCCGAAGTCGGTCATAAGTCTCTGTGATTCGAGCTTTTGGATAAGGGACTTGTTTCTTTCTGACCATTTACTGGTATCACTGCGCTGCTTGAAATATTTGATATATGTATCGTCGTCAACACTTCGCATTTGTCCATCAATCCAGCCGAAGCAGAGCGCTTCTTCCAATGCTTCATTTGCGGTTAGGGTGATAACTGCTTTTGATTTTCCGAATACAAGCCATACGCCACAGCTTGTTTGTGCGTTTTCACCTAACCATGCGCGAAAATCACCGCGTGATGGGAAGAATAGTTTAGGTGTGTCAGCTTTCATAGTTAACAACTCCTCTATGCTAAAGGTTTTAGATGAGCTAGGGAAATATCATCTCTTTTCGGCTGTAAATTGATAAACACAGTAATCGTCGCCAGTAACGCCTTTAGGATAATACCATTCAGAGCCTTTACGCAATAGAAGTATTTTAGTCTATATTTCTATTCCTCTTGGAATAGCATTCCTTATTGGCATTTTGATACTGCTGATTGGCAATATCATAGGGCCGCCAAACCAGTGAGAGTCGATATTATATAATGACAAAATAGATATTAGGCCATTGCCGATTCGACCGGAGACCGATACAAGGTGCAGGAAGAGTAGAAACAGGGGGACGTTTACGATATCTCTGGAGGCGCAAAAGCACCACTTTATGGTAGCAACATTTAAATACCAAAGAGCAGTTGTCGTGTACATCGTATTTTTACCAGAACAGATTTTCTTATCTAGTGCGCCATGCCGGGTTCACTAGATAAGAGCCATGTCTCGTTTGAAACATGGCTCTTTTGTATTGTACTAAAGCCAATCAGGTTTGGTTAAAGTCGTAAAGTTAACAAAAAACGATAACGGTAGTATTACAAGGTACGTTAACTGTAAAAGAACGTTTAACTGTTCCAGGCAGGCATTGGAAAACACGCGTTGGGCCACAAGCACATCTCACAGCAACCAATTCATGATTTTTAAGATTGATAACTCTGGCTTTTGTCGGGTTATTACCACAGTTGTACTGAACTTGGTCTCCATGTTTTAAGATCATTAAGATTCCTCCCTTCAGGTTGGCCTGATATAACGTATTCGGGGAGGTAGAATATGGTGATTGCGGAAAACAAGACCAATACCACAAATGATGCAGCACTAGATTAAATATTTGGAAGCGAAAAATGCTCCTGCAGGCAGCAATACAGACCATATCCGGATATCGCTGTGATTACGGACTGCGCTTGAATTGTTATCTTGATACGTTAAACTAGAATAAAAAATATCGATTGAACGAGGAGCAGACAGATGGAATCACTAAACAATCATATTCAGGAATATAAAGTTCAGTTAAGCAAAGGACAAATTCAGAAAGCTTATAAAGGAATCATGACATTTATGTCAGGACTAAGTGCATATTTAGGGAGCAGTCACCCTGATTATACTGCCAGTGCTTTATATTTTGGCTATATGGATATGACTTACTTCGCTTTTACACCTCCTGATTTGAAAAACAAGAGGCTAAAGATAGCTATCGTATATTTGCATGAAAAAGGTATATTCGAAGTTTGGTTAGCCGGAAATAACAGAAAGATCCAGGCTGAATATATCGAATTGATGAGCTGTAAAAATATTAGAGGGTATAAATTGTCACAGGTTCTTCCGGGAATGGATTCCATTATTGAAGCGGTCCTGGTTGAGAAGCCGGATTTTGACCATCCTGAGGATCTCAAGAAACAGATTGAAAAGAAGACGATTAAATTCGCAAATGATTGCATTTCTATACTGGATGAAGTTTAGAGGAGGAGATCAGAAAAATTCCAAAGCAAGGAGAACAAATGGAGGTATATGTCTAAAGTAATGAAACTTTCTCACTGTTGGCATTGTCTCTGAGTTGCTGACAGTGGGGAAGTTTTTAATACTATTGTAGGTAAACACACAACCTACATCGAGACAGTGGTTTTGGTACCAGATAAGCTAAAAAATTCTCTTCGTTGCGGCAAATAGAAGGCGAGGTATACTTGGATGAATCAAGTAGATGCGTATATTAAAGGGTTCCCGAATGAAGTACAGGAACGATTGACTGCAATAAGAAATATTATCATTGAAATAGCGCCAAAGGCTACTGAACGAATTTGTATGAGAATGCCCACATACGATTTGAACGGAAAATGGTTGGTTCATTTTGCCGGATTTCAAAAACACATTAGCCTTTATCCCCAACCTGAAGGTATAACTGCTTTCAAAGAAAAATTAACCGACTATAAAACCTCAAAAGGAACAGTGCAATTCCCATTGAGCAAACCGTTGCCATTAGACTTGATTCGGGAAATTGTTGCTTTCAGGGTAGATCAACAATCAAAATAGGGAAAACAGGAAAGTGTTAATTGCATAAAAGTGAGGAAATAACTAATGTTTAGAAAAATGAGAAGAGCTAAGCAATTATTATCAGAAGAAGACACCGTAACTGTAATGGACAGATGCACAAATGGTGTTTTAGCGTGCTTAGGTGATGAAGATTATCCTTACGCAGTTCCGATTAGCTATGTCTATTTAAACAACAAAATCTATTTTCATTCAGCAAAAGCGGGACATAAAATCGATGCAATTACAAAGAACCCCAAAGTATCTTTTTCAGTAATTGATGAAGACACAGTAGTAAGTGAAAAGTATACTGCTTATTTCCGTAGCGTTATTGCTTTTGGTAAAGCAAGAATTGTGGAAGACGACGAGAGGCTTGAAGCTTTTCAGGCGTTAGTTGACAAGTATTCAGGAGATCAACCTGAAGAAGCCAAACAAAAGGAAATAGCCGGATGTACAAAAGCTTATATTATTGCTATTGACGTCGAGCACATGACCGGTAAGGAAGCCATTGAATACGTCAACACTAAAAGATAATTATCTTACAGGTAACATATATATCAAGCTGATTAGTCTTTGCATATATAACTCACGACTGTAGAACAGAGCGATGGTTAGTGCCCAAATAATGAAATTTTTAAATCCAATTTACACTGGCCAGAGGACGCCTAATGCCACGGTGATAACGATAGCGTGGGTAGCCTAACATCATGGCGCTTACGACCTCGTGATCTTTCGGAATTCCCAGCATATTTCTCAGTTCAGAAGTTTGATTAACCGCGGGGGGCAGCAGGCCGCTCACCGTAACTCCCAGACCCAACGCGTGGGCTGATAGAAAAGCATAGGTTAATGCTATACAGGCATCGATTGTATGGCACTCCGCCAGTTTTTTAGCATGAAAGAACATCAATGCGGGAGCACCCCAGGTTATTTCATCACCACCGGACTTCTTCATTACCGGTAAGCGTTTTTGCAGCAGTGGAATTGCATGATTTTTAATAGTTGAGAAATCTTCCGGGCTAGCCTCCCTTTTGATCGTAAAGCGAATCACCGGATTATTCATCCATCCCATCAGGTTTTCATAGAACCTGGTTACAACAGGGAGCATCCTGACAACTGTCGAACGATCTTGAACTACCGTGATATGGGTCTTATGTGGGGGGAACCCCATCGGAGCTTGAGCAGCCGCGTCAACTATTTTTTCCAGAAGCTCTTTAGGGACTGGCTCATCTTTAAAATTCCTTATGGAACGGCGGGTCTTAATAATATCGAATAAAACCGAATAGTCTGGCCTTTCCGCAGGCAGATCGAATAGATCATCATATGTAAGGCCGGAAACAGTTATAGAAGCTGTAGGGCAGACAGCCATACATTGCCCACATAACATACAGGTCTCGGATCTTATGGGATCACGGGAAGGGTATTCGCCCTTAACATAATCGATAGCTTTAGTTCCACAGATTGTAGCGCACATACCGCATTTTGAACAAGTTTCGTGATTAATGATCATACCTATCGACATCTGTATACCTCCTCATGGTTTAGATAGCAGCAAAGAGTCTATGAATGTCTCTTGAAACCCTTTTATTGTGTCTTCTAAAGTAAAATGTTCATTTACCGCTAGATACCAGAGAACGCCATCCAATGAGGATACGTAGGCCAGGGCGTGGGCACGCGGGTTATGAAGCCGCAAATCTCCCTCAGCAATACCACGGGCAAAAAGTCCTTCGAAAAAGACGGTATATTGTTCCGTATATTCCCGATACATAACTGATAAATCGGGAGAAGCCATTACTTTAGTCATGGAAAGAAAAAAGAAGATAACGTTTTTAGGTCTCTCCATCAGATAACGTAGATATTGATCTATGAAATGCCGCAGGCCATCAACCGCTCGTTCAAAAGTTGCACAACCGGCTATAAGGTCGTATATCGGATCAAACAGGACTCGGTTAGCAGCCAGGAGGATTTCATCCTTACTGCTGAAATGATGATATAATCCCCCTTTGGTAAGATTAGCCCGGCGTGCGATAGCCTCTATTGATGTTTTTTCATACCCGTTATCCAGGAACTCGCTGATGGCAGCGTCCAATATGTCTGATACTCTTTTGTCTTTTGATTCTTTGTGGGTCATAAATTAGCTCCTTACATTCCGACCGTCGGTATGTACAATATAACATTGTGATTATAAACGTGTCAATTTGGAATGTTAAATTCGCTCTGTTTGAATCTTTCGTTAAAGGTTGAGAATGAAAAGTCAGAAGGGGTCCACTTTTAATCAATATAGTAAGGATGCCCAGGGTGGGAAAGTGACGAAACAGTCAGGAAGAGTGGCCTATAGTTAAAGTATAACAGCTGTACTGCAGTCTTGCTGGCAACTGCAAGATATAGTATTTTATCCATAAGGAAAGATAGGAGGAGAATATGTTGAGTAAGAAACCAGCTATTAAACCAAAGAATCCGTGTTTTTCATCCGGGCCATGTGCCAAGCATCCTGGTTTCACATTATGCAGATTAGATGAAACCCTTCTTGGCCGATCACATCGCAGTACACCGGGGAAAGCCAGATTGCTCGAATCGATTAACAAGACGAAAGAGATATTAGGGATTCCCGACGATTATGTAGCAGGTATTGTACCTGCATCAGATACTGGCGCAATCGAAATGGCTATGTGGAATCTACTGGGAGCCAGAGGTGTAGATGTAATCTATTTCGAATCGTTTGGCAAATCATGGGCGGATGATATAAATAAAGAATTGAAGCTGCCCAATGTTAATATCCATTCGTCAGAATATGGATTCCTGCCGGATTTAACTCAGGTCAATTTCAACAATGATGTAGTGTTTACCTGGAATGGTACAACCAGTGGAGTAAAGATACCTAATGGGGAATTCATACCCGAAATTCGGGATGGGTTGACGATCTGTGATGCCACTTCTGCGGTTTTTGCTATGGACATCCCGTGGAGCAAGTTGGATGTGGTTACATTCTCCTGGCAAAAAGTTCTGGGGGGTGAGGCTGCACATGGGATGCTTGTATTATCCCCTAGGGCAGTAGAACGGCTTGAGAACTATAAACCCTCGTGGCCTTTACCGAAGATCTTCAGGCTGACCAAAGGAGGAAAGCTGCAATCAGAAATCTTTGAAGGTTCGACTATCAATACGCCATCCATGCTCTGTAATGAAGATTATCTGGACGCCCTTAATTGGGCCGAATCAGTTGGTGGACTTTCAGGTCTTATTAAGCGAAGCACAAATAATTTGCAGGTAATAGAAGAGTTTGTCGAGAAACACGAATGGATTCATTTCCTGGCTGCTGACAAAGAGATTCGGTCAAATACAAGTGTATGTCTCATTGTAAATCTATCATCCGATAAGGTAAAAAAACTCATATCACTAATGGCAAATGAGCAAGTGGCATATGACATCGCTTCCTATAGGGATGCACCCGATGGTTTGCGTTTTTGGTGTGGCGCTACAGTGGAGGCGGATGATCTGAAAATCATGCTTCAGTGGCTGGAATGGGCCTACAATGAAGTAAGTTCGCTAGATCTATAATAGAAACTGTGTTGATAGAACTGAGATAGCTTCAATACCGGAACCAAAACGTTCTCCTGTAACGTTAAAGATTGATTTTTAGCATTGAAACGGAGCGTAAAAATGAAAAAGCTAATAATCGTCAACGGTACAATGGGAGTTGGAAAGAGCACGGTATGCAAACAACTGCTAAAGATTTTAAAGCCGGGAGTTTGGTTGGATGGTGACTGGTGTTGGAACATGAACCCCTTTATTGTTTCTGAAGAAAACAAAGAGATGGTGCTCAATAACATCTGCTATCTACTCAAATCGTTTTTGAATAATGCCGGGTACGAGTATGTTATTTTCTGCTGGGTAATCCATCATGACGATATTTTCAATCGATTATTGATGCGGCTGCAAGGGTTGGAATTTGAACTTCACAAAATATCATTAATATGTTCCGACCGGGCATTGACAGCTCGGTTGCAAAACGATGTGGACGCAGGTATCCGTGATCATGATATTATCGAAAAAAGCATTTCCAGATGTGCTTTATACCGTTCAATGGATACGGAAAAGATTGATGTGAGTGACATTACAGCGGAACAGGCAGCACTGGAAATTAAACAGCTTGTTCTCGACTGATTATCCAATGGCTTCATAGAAGCCAAGATAGCTGGAAGTTACAAGTAACCGGTAAAATTAACTTGAACCGCGAAGGAGAAATCCTCTATAAACTCGAAGTTAGAAATTTAAATATATTAGGGAATCCCGGAGTATCAGTAATTGTCTTGCTTGATAAGGAGTAATGCAGATGACATCAGGGATATATCTTGATACCGGGAGCCTGTCTTCCGATATGTTTAGTACTCTCCAGCGCTATTACCGTAATTTAAATGTTGATCCGGAATATATAGAAGGCAAATGGCGACAGTGGGAGCAAACGCCGGCATTAACCGTTTATATGGCCAGAAAGAACAACGAAGTTGTAGGGTGGTTAATATATAACCGGCATAAAAGTACTATCGAAGAATTCCAGTTAACCGGCGATCATATTGAAGACGGCATTGAATCACAGATTGTCGATGCTTTAGTCAATAATGAAAACCTGATTGCGGCGGAAGTCCTCAGTATAGATAGAGATAAGTATCAATGGATGGTCGAGTATGGTTTCCGGCCCATCTCCTTTACTGCGGGCAATTTCTCTCAGATCAAACTCGAATTAAGCACGGCAGTACTTATTGAAAAACTAGATAAACTGAAATCCGCCCGAAGCTATTCTAAAACCGAGACCGTTTGCATAGAAAAGGTCCCGGCAACTCAAACATACAGTGAGGTTAAAGATGGTCTGGCTAATCTTATAGCCAGGCTCGGCGGATTGGACAAGTTTGTTAAAAAAGGACAGTCAGTAGTCATAAAACCTAACATAGTCAGTGATCATGGCTTAAAGGATGGCGTTTATACTGGAGGTGTCGTCACCGATATACGGCTGATAAAAGCGCTGGTTGAAATACTTCTGCCTGTGGCCGGGAAAGTTATAATTGCGGAAGGATCATCAATAAACCGCAGCGAGACAAGACATCAGTTTATGCACTACGGGTATGACAGCATTGTGAATCTTGATCCCGATAAAATAAGCCTGGTGGATCTTAACAACGACGAACTGGTAGAAAAGGCGGTGCCTGGAGCTAAACGCATGACTTCCAGGAAAATTCCCCTAACCCTGGACAAAGCCGACGTAATAATAAGTGTACCGGTAATGAAGACCCACTTTGCGGCCGTTGTATCACTTAGTATCAAAAACCTTCAGGGTGCGGTTCCTCCACTTGAAAAGTACATGAGTCATTTCTTTGGTTTGTGGCAGAACCTGGTCAATATTAACCACATCATAAAACCTCAATTGATTATCATTGATGGACTGACTGGTCAGGAGGGTTTCGGCCCGCTTTCTGGTACGCCCAAACAAATGGATGTTTTAATCGGAGGAACTAACCCGGTTGCAGTTGATTCCGTTGCGATGAGAATAATGGGTATCGCCCCCGTTACTTCTCCGCCGGTTCGTCTGGCCTACTTACAGGGATTAGGCCCGATTGAAGACGATAAAATTGAGATTATTGGACCGTCTATCGATGAGGTGGCGAGTCCGTTCATACAACCTGAATTTAACCTTTCCAATGGACGCGATATTAATATTCATGTGGGTAACCCCTGTCAGGGATGCAGAGCTTATTTTCATTTCACTCTCAGCAAATTGCGTAGACCTGACCCCCGGGATAAAACCCGGCAGTTGATTGACAGACCATTTGAAAAAGCGGTTAATATTTTTCTGGGCCCGGAAACCCCATGTGAGATAAACCCGGATGAAACAAACATATTTATGGGAATATGCCAGCAGCATCATGCCCAGATGGGCAAGCATGTGCCGGGTTGTCCTCCTCATACTGAAGCTATAATTGAGTCCGTATTTGGTTTATTTCCGGATGTGCAAAAAGCAAAATACGCGGATAAAAACGAAGAATCACGTCTGGGTGAGATGTTACAGGAAATTCTTAATATGCCCCGGCGCAAAGAAGCTTAGTTTGGAGAGCAAATGGGTCTCGATTTACCTTATCTTCGGTAAATTAGAAGGGTTTTTCAGTAGTCTATATCACGAAAATGGTGATCCCTTTATAAACGACCCCTTTAATCTAAGAGGGTACTATTACGCAACATCCCGTACTGATGGTTGATTTTGAATATTATCAGGCATACAATTAATTCAACATGTTATGAAGGCGGTGTCTGTTTGTCCATTGTTCTGTAAGGAACACGACAGTTGCATAAGCATAAAGCAATGATGTAAGTTGCTTTTGTTTATTGTGCAATTTTGTTTCATACAGAACTATGTCAAACCGCATTTGATAGATAACGGTTCGGGCATAGTGCTATACTATGCCCGATTTTTCTGTATAAAAACGTGTTCCGAAACTGAGCTTATAGTTGAACCCCAATTACGTGATTGAAAGGAAGATTATTTATGAAATATGTACTATCTCAAAAATATAATATGGACTTTATAAAAGAAAACATTATGGGACCCAATCCCATAAAATTGGCAGAAGAATTACTTACACTCCATCCGATTTCGCAGAATTCCGTTGTGCTAGATCTTGGATGCGGCCGTGGTGTTACTTCAGTTTTTATGGCTAAGGAGTATGGGCTGCAAGTATTTGCTGCCGATTTATGGGTTTCGCCCACTGAAAACAAGAAGCGTTTCGATGAATTAAAGCTAACTGTCCAACAAATTATCCCTATCAAGGCGGAAGCACATGAATTGCCTTTCGCTGAAGAATTTTTCGATGCAGTTGTCAGCATAGATGCATATCACTACTTTGGATGTGATGAAGCATATCTCGGAAAGCATTTGCTTCCTCTCGTTAAGCACGGCGGATATCTTCTAATTGCCGTTCCCGGTTTGAAGAAAGATATCCATGGCAATTTACCCCCGGAAATGTTGTTATCATGGACAGAAAAGGACATTGATACACTTCACGACACAGGGTACTGGTTTAACATACTTAAAGCAACGGACGGAATGGAAATAATATCAGTATGTGAATTGGGAGGCTTTGATGAATGTTGGAATGATTGGCTTGATTGTGATAATGAATATGCTATCGGAGACCGCCAATCTATGAATGCAGGGGCAGGTAAGTACATGAACTTTGTGGGGATGATATTACGAAGAAAATAATACTTGCTTAAAATCCCGTATTTACGCGCAAAGTATAATATACAGCCCAACCCCAAGTGGAGACAGTGATTCTCCGCGAAAAGCAAAAAACGAAAGATAATGATATTGCTTAAAAACCTTATGATGATATGGAATTGGTTAGTAAGGAGTGTATTGATTTATGGTTAATGAAAAAATGAAAAAAGTACCGCCATCTATCGATGAATGGCTCAAAGAAGCCAAAGCGGATCCAATGGCGTCACAGGAAGGGATGTTTTTAGTCCATAATGGCGTTGTGCGTCAGACACCGAAAGCCAAGGTTCGCCAGGGGGTTGATGATGGTTCGTTGGTAAAAAGAATGGAATTTGCTTATGATTCTGTGAAAGTCGATGCGGCGATTGCGGAAACTTATAAAATGGATGGCATCTTCTATGTTAGAGTATGGCTTAATGAAGGCTTGCTTGAGGTTGGTGATGATATAATGTATGTACTGATAGGCGGCGATATTAGGCCCCATGTTATAGATGCCCTGCAATTCCTGGTAGGTAAAATCAAGAACGAATGTGTTACGGAAATCGAGCAGAAATCATAATACAAGCTTAAAATCTAGCTTTGCCGTAGTTACAATATTATTAATAACCAACGTATGGGATTAGGAAAAGATAAAAATAGGAAAGGGCAATTATATGTTGGTTACAGTTAAACGCAAGGATTTCGAAACATTGGATGATGCTTCGCTGATATGGATCTGTCTTGAACATATTATTCAACAGGTTCGAGGTAAGAACTTTATTGTAAAATCAGAGGTTTATTCTCATTTAAGTTCTGGACAAAGAGCGCTTTTAATGGTCCAGGTTCTGTATGGCCACACTTCCACCGGGGTTGAAGAATTCTATTCACATCTATCCTATTTGTTATCCAACCAGGCTGTCTGGTCACAACTTAAAAAAGGAATGCAGTATTTTGGAGATTATAATATGTTGCAGGTTCTAGAGAAGATGGAGGTAGTTTATAAGAGCCTTAAAACGGAGGAATTTAAGGAAAGTGCAGAACAGCATAATGTTTTGATCGCTGGTATGGATAAAAATGATGAATTATATGCAACAATAAGTCTTCTTAATAAATCACTAAGTGATATTCTTCCATCAACAATTACGTTGGTCGCTACATATATCCATAATAATGCAGATGAGTTCGTGCAGCTTATTGATTAACTATTATAAGTTGACCCACTCCATGACAAAATGCCGCAGGGTGGCATTGCAGTTCATGTAATCTTTTAAGCCGTCGAATCGTAGTTAAATACGGTAGTATTTACAGAAAGGAAGGTGTTGAAATGAAAAAACTTACCTCTATATTATTAGTAATCATTGTACTTGGGTTAATTACCGGATGCGGCGGAAAGGACAACAACGCATCTACTGTCAACAAGGCCAAAACACCGGAAAAGGCCAATGTTCAGACGGCCCTCAACCAGTTATTGAGTCGGGATGCCACTGAAAAGGAAATAATTCAATTCGCCGACCAACATATCAAGACCCTGAAACAGAAAGATGCCAACCGGCTGGTGTTAAAATTAGAAGAAACCCAAAAGAAAGACCTGGACTCACAAAGCCGGGCTTTTGAATCGACTGAAATCCAGGAAACACTGATAGAAAACCAGCAACAGGTTTTTTCGGATTCCAGTCAGTTTAATACTGCCAATGCCAGCGTGAATGCTCTATGGAAAGATACGCAAGAGCGCGGTTACAAGGTAATCTGCACCGAAGGCATGTTTTATCCCATAATAGACTACGCGGCTTACAAACCCTATAAGCCTTATGTGACCAAAGATATTAAGGCATACATTGATATTATGACCAATGAATCGGAAGAAGCAACCGCCGAAGATAACGGTATCGCTATTAGCTGGGACCAGTTGGCCTCACGCGCGCTGCAGTCTGAGTCGTTTGTTAATCTCTACCCGCAATCGGCCAGATTCCAAGCAGTTAATGACTTGTATAATGATTATGTGTCTTTTTATCTCTATGGCGCCAACAACAGCCCGGCCTTTGATTATCAAACCCAAACGCTGAACCAGGAACTCTTGGAAAGCTATAAGAATTTGATTAAAGATTCTCCCAACAGCCAGTTAGCGCAGATAATCCTGCAATACTTGCCCGTTTTGGAGAAGAGCAACTATCTGCGTACCCCCGAGGTGGATCAGTTTATAAAGGACGCACTGGCCAGCCTAAAGCCATAGATGCCTTGAAATTTTGCCGAAGGTTCTGGTTTATAAATTAGGTGAGGACGAAAAAGGCCAATAGGATATAGATGGTATCCTATTGGCCTAAAAGAATAAAAATATATTACATACCAAAAGCAGGAAGAGCATAATGAACAATTCAAAACAACATAAAGCTACGTTATTAGGCTTTGGCGCAATCATTATGTGGGGAATGCTGGCACTTCTAACGTCATTCTGTGGAAACATACCCCCGTTTCAATTAGCGGCTATGACCTTTTTTATTGCGTTTCTAATTGGAGTAGTGGCATTCATCAGATCCGAAAGAAATTATTCTCGCTTGAAACAGCCGATATCGGTATGGATAATCGGTGTCTTGGGCTTGTTTGGTTATCACGCTATATACTTTATGGCCATGAAAAACGCGCCTTCTATCGAAGTCAGCTTGATTAACTATTTGTGGCCTGTACTTATTGTGGTATTTTCATCTTTTCTGCCGGGAGAAAAACTGCGTTGGTTTCATTTACTGGGTGTTGCATTGGGATTTCTGGGAATTGTCTTATTACTTCAAAGTAATGGTTCATTCCATCTTAATCAAAAGTATATACTAGGCTATGGCCAGGCACTTTCGTGTGCAATTATATGGTCCTTATACTCTGTACTTTCGAGGAAAAACCAAGGCGCCCCAACCTTATTAATTGGGGCCTTTTGCGGTATTACTTCCATTTTATCTTTGATATGCCATCTGCTTTTTGAAAAGACGGTGATGCCCGGAATGATAGAGTGGATACCTATTGTATTATTAGGCTTAGGCCCCGTTGGCCTTGCATTTTTTGTATGGGATTATGGCGTAAAAAACGGAAACATTAAACTGTTGGGGACCTTGTCGTATATTGCTCCTTTACTTTCCAGTATCTTGCTGATATGCTTTGGGAGAACTGAATTCAGTTGGATCCTGATGGTTTCATGCGCCTTAATAATAGGCGGTTCTGCGGTATCCTCTTTTGATAACATTCGTGGCATACAGTCACGTCAATAGAACTGAAATAAACATATAGGACAGTTCTTATAGTATCATTGCTAATTGCTTCGGACGCCTTGAGGGCGAAAACTATCAAAGTATCTTCATAATTTTACTGGAAGTATATCCTGTTTGGAGGGGAAATGAGTAATGATGAGTGCTGAAATGTTGATGGAAATTGATAAAAATATGATACCGCAAGCAGCTGAAACTATTGATAAAGATGATATTCCGGTTCTTGTTGAGTGGTTAATGACGAAAGACGATAAAATAAGGTACCAGGCGTTGCTCTTGCTGCAAAATCGATTAATAAATCATAAAGATGTATATCCTTTCTGGGATATATTCCAGGGAAAACTGAAAGATAATAACTCTTATCAAAGAAGTATAGGCCTCATGCTTATTGCTGATAACACCAAATGGGATATTGAAAATAAGATAGATGCAACTATTGACGATTACTTAGCACTATTGAATGATGAAAAGCCTATAACAATACGTCAATGCATTCAGGGCATACACCGTATAATTCCCTATAAGGAGCATTTACATCTAAAGATTGCCGAAAAGCTTATATCTATTAATATTATGGAAATCAAAGAAACCATGCGGAAGCTCATATTGACCGATATCCTATCGGTACTATCGGCAATTAGAAAACATCAAACCAACGATGATATCGAGGCGTTCATTTTTAATGCCCTTTCCGGTGAGATACTTGATAAGAAAGCTAAAAAGCAAGTCGAGCAGATGTTAGGTTGATCTTTAGGGGCTCCCTCGGAATTCTTGTTGACCCTAACCTTAGAGATTTGTCGTTTGTCTGCAAAGGTTACTCGATATAGCAGTGAGTAACCTAAATAGTAGCCGCTCAAATTCACGTCACTCCAGCCCCTCTTATAATACATCTTGCGTAAACAGCCCCGGCGAAATGTTTAGAATCTAGCGGGAACCGCCTTCACAAAAATCTTTTTGTTTGGGTAAATATAAATACTTGTATCTAACTTTATTTCTGGAGATAAAGGGTTTTTTTAACTAGTGTGGAAAGACGAATTAAATGCACAGTAAGTTTAAGAAACTGATAGAACATAATTTATCGGAGCTGTTTAGGGGGGCCACAAAATGTGTATTAAAGCCATAATGAAGAAAGCCAATCTAATTCTATTGGTAATGGTAATGTTTTTCAGCGTATGCCTGGGATTAGGAACAGCATCAGCATAAGCTGATCGAAGGATTAAGTTCAAGACAGATATCACGTATAACTGGGAATTCAATATTGTAAAAAGGGCAGAATGACACAGCAAAAACATCCCCTTGTGTCCGAAAAAATTAAAGGCGGGAGGACTACTAAATGGTCAATAGGTTGAGAAAAAATGTGTTGAGGGGTCTTTTGTTATTTCTGTTGATGTGCGGAATGCTATCGTTTTATACATCTGCAGCAATTGCAGCAACAGATACGTGGGACGGTACTATTGATACGGGCTTCGCCGGAGGTGATGGCTCTTCGGATACTCCCTATTTGATTGCGAAGGGTAAACAGTTGGCCTATTTGGCGAAGCAAACTAACGCTAGTGCTACCTATTCAGCAGGAAAGTATTTCAAACTAACTGCGGATATAGACCTTAATAATGAAGAGTGGACACCTATAGGAACGGTTATAGAAACGGTTACATATACCTTCGCGGGCACCTTCGATGGAGACGGTCATGTGATATCTAACCTTAAAATAGATTCAACAACAGCAGAAAGAAGCGGCTTGTTTGGCCAATTATCGTCGTCTGCTAAAGTCAAGAATCTTGGTGTAGAAGTTATAGACATAAATAATACCTGTACAATAGCTCGTATCGGCGGTCTGGCGGGTGCTTGCTACGACCCGGTTACTATAGAAAATTGCTATGTATCAGGCAGTATTACCGGAGGTGATCCCAGCGGTACCCAATATGTTAGAGCTGGGGGGTTGGTTGGTCAATATTATGGCAATGGCAGCATTATAGCCAACTGTTATTCCAAAGTAGATGTATCTATTAAAGGCTCGTGTTTTGCTGCAGGCGGCTTAGTGGCGGAACAAGGAAATGAATCTACTGTAACCAATTGCTATGCCACAGGGACAATAACCTGTACAGGTACGGCCAGGTACGGAGTTGGTGGATTGATTGGCAGACTTGCATGCGGTACAGTAAGTAACAGTTATTGGAATAGTGATGCTATGACAACCGGAATAGGTACAATAGGAGGGACATCAACCGGATCAACTGGAAAACCATCAACCGAAATGCAAGCTGGAGCTTTCGTTATTCTCTTAAACGCTAATAGAGGATCGAATGTGGAATGGAAGTTGGATACCGAAAGTAAAAATGGCGGCTATCCTGTGCTATCCAACGTTGGTGCCGGCAGGGCCAGTATTACCGTTCCCACCACCCAGGCCAGCACCCTAACCTCTTCCGACCTAATGGGAACCGGCATGACAATAAACTGGACCAATGGGGATGGAGCCAGTCGGGCGGTATTTGTAAAAGAGGGTAATGGAGATATTACTAATCCTTCAGATTCCAGTACATATACAGCCAGTGCGGATTGGTCATCCAAGGGAACGCAGCTGGGCACTTCCGACTATTATTGCGTATACAACGGAACCGGCAGCAGTGTAAGCTTAACCAATTTATCGCCGGGCACTTCATACACTGTACAGGTATTTGAATACAACGGATCAGCAGGTAGTGAGAAATACCTGACCACGACCGCAACAGGGAATCCCAATGCCCAGACCACCCACCTTGTGACCTATAAAGGTACGCAAAAGAGAACCAATGGCAGCAACTATGACATTCGATTTATTGCTACAATTAATACCCTGGAGCCGGATTCAGTTGGATTCGTTTACTCAACAACAAATACGACGCCAACTATAGGCGGCAGTAACACACAACAAGTTGATACCACGACGGTATACAATTCTATAATAGCAAATGAGATTACAATAGATGCTGCGGGTTTGGGAGTGGATTATATCATAGCCTGTCCCGTCACCGCAGTTTCAAACGATTCTACTTTCTATGTGCGGGCTTATACAACAACAGATTCGGAAACGGTTTACACGGCTGTTTTTACAGTAACGGTTTCCGGTCTTAGTTAACCAACTAAATAAAGAGGGGGCGTATTATAATGAAGAAACCTTATGAGAAACCGGAGATTGAAATTGAGGAATTCGAAGTGGAAGATGTCATAACCTTAAGCAGTGCCGGAGATAACTATGAAACAGGTTATGGGGATATAAATTAAATATTGTTTGCAGACGGCACATATAATGAAATAATGCCTCACACACAGAAAAATGCAAACAGTAAGAAAGAGAAGATTAAATGAAACCAATTCTACTTTCTATGTGCGGGCTTATACAACAACGGGTTCGGAAACCCATTTAAGGACCTATCGTTTGTTAGCTAAGGTTACTCGATATAGCATTGAGTAACCCAAATAGTAGCCGCCCAAATTCACGTCACTCCAGCCCCTCTTATAATACGTCTTACGAATCTAGCGGGAACCGCCTTCACAAAAATCTTTTTGTTTAGGTAAATATAATACTTGTGTCAAGCCTTTTGTTCTGGAGATAAAGGGTTTTTTTTGCTAGTGTGGAAATACAATTAAACGCACAGTAGGTTTAAGATATTGATAGAACATAATTTATCGGAGCTGTTTAGGGGGGACACAAAATGTGTATTAAAGCCATAATGAAGAAAGCCAATCTAATTCTATTGGTAATGGTAATGTTTATTAGCATATGCCTGGGATTAGGAATAGGTAAGGCATATGCTGCAGCTCCAACGGGTAATGGTTCGTCAACGAGTCCATACCTTATTTCAACCGCAGCTGATTTGAAATGGATATCTGAGAATATAAGCACAGTAAAAGATAAAAAATTCCTACAAGTGAATGATATTGACTGCACCGGGGTTACCTTTGAGCCGATAGGGACTAACAACGATCCTTTTGAAGGTTCATATAATGGCAATGGCAGAACTATATCTAATCTGAACATTTCCAGTTTAGATACAACTCTAGTAACTGGATTGTTTGGACGCATAGAATCAGCAGGTGTGGTGGAACATGTAACTCTGAAGGACACAACTATTAAAGGTAACTCTACAGGTACAAGCTTAGTAGGCGGTATTGCCGGCCAGTGTTTTGGTACAGTCAAATACTGTGGTGTCACTGGTTCGACCACCATTGAAGCAGTAAGCAACATTGCCGAGGTGGGTGGAATCATTGGTGATCAGCAAACTAATTCGATAAGCAACTGCTATAGCACCGCAACTGTTAAAGGAATTGCCGGTGCGAAACTGGGAGGGATTGTAGGATATACATCGAATGCAAGTATTCAAAACTGCTACTTTACAGGGACATTTGCAGGAGCGGCTACGGACAGGGGCGGTATCATCGCTAATTTATGGTCGGTGTCTTCCGAAACTAATAATTTCTTTCTGGATACTTCCACTACCTACGGAAACGGCTCAGTCGCGAATAACAGTGGGGCCACACCGAAAACAATTGCAGAATTGCAGACAGAAGGGACATATACGGACTGGAAATTCGATTACGACTGGTGCATTGCTGCAGGCTCTACCCCGCAGCACCGGATGGGAGCACCAGATTCCAGTCAGATAACTACCACTTCAGCAGCCACCGAGGTAACAGTGGCAGGTGTTCCGGGTGACATTATAAGAATGTATGATTCAGCAACCGGCGGTAATTTGTTAGGTACAGGTACAGTGGCTTTGGGCCAGAGTTCTGTCACAATTGATTTAACCAACCTTTACTCCTATACCAAAATATATCTATCGCGGGCAACATCAGATAAACTTGAAGGGCAAAGAAAAGAGCATAATACGCCAACACTGATATTGGAGGGTTTTGAAAACCTGGGTAATATCCCGGCAAATTGGGATACCTCAATCGACGGAAATTTTAAATGGTCGGGGTCGGCGGGTGGAGCGTGTGCACCGGAAATTGATCCTGTTGCAGTTCATGGCGGTTCTTATATGGCAGAAGCAAATTGCTATAGTTCGAATGCTGTCGGCAAAACTGCCCGGCTTTACACGAAGGATAGTTTTCCAATACCTGCGGTGGGTTCTTATGAGTGTAGTTTCTGGATGTATCATTATCCGGATGTGTTTACTGATGGTACTGGAACTTATGGACCCGAAGACAAAGTTCAACTGCAAATTAATGTAGACGGAGCCGGTTGGACTAATGTCGGATCGGAAATAAAGCGTGTTCAAGGGACGACACAGGACTGGGTACAGCACACTATCCCTTTGCCGGATTGCGGCGGGAAATCTGTACAGATAGGACTATGGGCTTACTCAGATTTTGGCTACAATATATATATTGATGACGTGCGTATAGCACGATCAAGCACCACCTACAGCATAGAAACCATAGACAATCAGACCCTGAATGCGGTGGTAACTGGTTATACATCGGGTACCCAGGAAACGAGAGAAGTCACGATAACGCAGTCAGGCACAGGTGATCTGGCCAACTTGAAAGTGGCAGTAAGTGGTGACAATGCCGATTCATTCACCATAACACAGCCGGAGGCAACAACGCTGAATTCGACAACTCCAACCACAAAATTCACGGTCAAGGCCAATGACGGGCTAGCCACAGGAACTTACACCGCAAAGGTAACCGTTTCAGCCACTTATATGAAAGACGCAGATTTTACCGTAACGCAGACCATAAATCCAGTCGTTCCCACCACCCAGGCCAGCACCCTAACCTTTTCCAACCTAATGGGAACCGGCATGACAATAAACTGGACAAACGGAAATGGCAGCAGCCGGGCGGTATTTGTAAAAGTGGGTAATGGAGATATTACTAATCCTTCAGATTCCAGTACATATACAGCCAGTGCGGATTGGTTATCCAAGGGAACGCAGCTCGGCGCCTCCGGCTATTATTGCGTATACAACGGAACCGGCAGCAGTGTAAGCTTAACGAATTTGTCGCCGGGCACCTCATACACTGTACAGGTATTTGAATACAACGGATCAGCAGGCAGCGAGAAATACCTGACCACGACCGCAACAGGGAATCCCAATGCCCAGACCACCCACCTTGTGACCTATAAAGGTACGCAAAAGAGAACCAATGGCAGCAACTATGACATTCGTTTTATTGCTACAATTAATACCCTGGAGCCGGATTCAGTTGGATTCGTTTACTCGACAACAAATACGACACCAATTATAGGAGGCAGTAACACGCAGCAAGTTGATACCACGACGGTATATAATTCTATAATAGCAAATGGAGAAACTAAAACAGCTGCGGGTTTGGGAGGGACTTATATCATAGCCTGTCCCGTCACCGCAGTTTCAAACGATTCTACTTTCTATTTGCGGGCTTATACAACAACGGGTTCGGAAACGGTTTACACGGCTGTGTTTACAGTAACGGTTTCCGGTCTTAGTTAACCAACTAAATAAGGAGGTGGCCTATTATAATGAAGAAACCTTATGAGAAACCGGAGATTGAAATTGAAGAATTCGAAGTGGAAGATGTCATAACCTTAAGCAGTGCCGGAGATAACTATGAAACAGGTTATGGGGATATAAATTAATTATTGTTTGCAGGCGGCACATATAATGAAATAATGCCTCGCACACAGAAAAATGCAAACAGTAAGAGAGTGGAGATTAAATGAAACCAATTCGAATCAGTAAATTAAATATAGGTATTTTCATCCTTATGATGTTGTTCCCATTATTGGGCACGAACGGTCAGGTACAAGCAGCGACCCCAAAAGTTGAAATAAACGGGGCGACGCTCAGTTTTGATGTGCCGCCCACTATTGAAAATGGTCGTATCCTGGTTCCGTTAAGAACAGTTTTCGAAAAAATGGGAGCCCAAGTGAGCTGGGACTCAGCAACGGCGACAGTTAAGGCAGTTAAGGGAAGCACTGTCGTTGTATTACAGATCGGCTCTCTTACGCCGACCATAAATGGAAATGTAAAACCTATTGACGTGGCAGGAAAAACCGTTCACGGCAGGACTCTGGCACCGCTGCGTTTTGTATGCGAGGCATTTGGCGGTACAGTCAATTGGAACGCAGACACCCAGACGGCAACTGTAAAAACCAAACAGGGCTTGACGGTGGGCGAAGATAAAGGCTTTTAAAATAAATCTGAAAACATCAAGCTATGACAGGGTCAAAGAAAATGAACCTCTGCCAGACACAGGGGTCCCTCGTAGTTCTTGTTGATCCTAACCCAATCTCTTAGCTTAAAGAAGATTGAAAGAGAAAAAACATATTAATAGAAAGTTCCCTTAACCCTGGTCAGCTCTGCTCGATAGCTGACTCAGATAAAGGCTGTGTTTTCGGTAAATGTTTCATTTCATACATAATGAACCCCGCGGTTAACAAACAAGACAGGCTATCCGCGATCGGAGCGGTCCTCCATACCCCCTCTATCCCCCAGAAGCGGGGAAGTATTAGGAGCAGCGGAATAAAGAACAGAAACTGCCGGGAGAGGGTAAGTATTGCGGCTTGCGGTGCCTTACCCACAGCCTGGAAGTACTGAGAGCCTACAATTTGAAAACCCATGATAAAGAGCATTCCCAAGAACACAACCATCGCGTGTGCAGTTAATTCTGTAAGTGCCGCGTTTCCTTCACTGAAAATCCCTACGATTTGAGTTGGCCAGATTTGAATGGCCAGATATCCGGCCACTGATACAACACTGGCGGCCATTATTGCTCGTGCCAGGGTCGCTTTAACTCGATCATAATTACGGGCTCCATAATTAAAGCCCATAATGGGTTGGGCCCCCTGACATATTCCAATGACGAGCATAAGTATCAGAGTAACAACGCTGATTAGGATACCTATTGCTGATAGGGCAAGGTCCCCGCTATATGCCGTGACGGTTTTATTGAGAATCGCCTGCTGAAAACAATTAACCAGTTCCAGCACAAACGGGGCAAAGCCAATGGCAATAATGCTGAAAAAAATCGCCTTTCTCGGTTGCATGTTTTTTAGCCTTATCTTAATATGGCTCCGGCCAGTCCAATAATAGCTCAAAATCCAGATGGCTGAGAATAACTGGCCGGCAACAGTTGCTAAAGCCGAGCCTTTTATTCCTAATCCCAATTTAAAAATAAAGATGTAGTTCAATATCCCACATATTAAGGCCCCCAGGATCTGAGTCGACATAGCCATAATGGGGTTGCCCTCCGCGCGGATAAAGTTGTTCATCCCGAAGCTCAGGCTTCCAAAGACCGACCCTAACATAACTATATACATGAAATCATGTGCATAGGGCATAACCTCAGAGCTGGCACCGAAGAATCTTAGAATTGGTTCCGGGAACAACAGGTAGACAATAGACAAAACCAGGGGGAACACTATTAACCATGTAATCGCGTTACCGGCTATTATTTCGGCTTCTTCCTTCTTCTGTTCACCGAGCCGAATCGAAATCAAGGCAGTCGCCCCTATCCCTATAAGTAAAGATACCGAAAATAGAATCATCATTACGGGGAAAGCAACAGTTGTGGCCGCGATAGCCAGAGAACCAACCCCGTGACCTACGAAGGCCCGATCTATTATGTTATATAAAGCGCTGCACAGCATCGCTATAATCGTCGGCCACGAAAATTGCCACATCAATTTGCCTATACTCTGACGGCCCATATCCATTGTACCCTGCATGATTAACCTCCTGAACTTTTTGGTCTTTTGAAAATCGGAAGTCTCAAATACCTAATACTGGTATTATCAATAATAAAGAAAAAAGCCCTTGCTATAAGAAGATACTTCCCTAAATTTATATTGTCAAGGTAGTAAACTCATAAAAATCGACTCCTGCATTTACGACTAATTGTATAACCAATTAGAAAGGGATTCCTTACCAATATCTATTATGGGGCATGAGTCCCATATAAAAACTGGACTATGGGCATCTAACGATAATTCCTAAGAACCTTATAATGTAAATATCAGTAAGTATGAGGGTGGAATTGATGAAATTTAAAATGCTAGAGAACAAGATAAATAATGACAGAGGTTCCACAACTGTGCTTGTCGCTTTGCTTATAACTGCTTTCATGGTTTGTTGCGCCCTGGTTATTGATGTTGGTCTGGCTTATGTGCAATTGGCTAAATTACAAAAGGCCGTCGATGCCGCAGCTCTGGCTGGTGCGCAAGAACTTCCAGATACATCTGATGCCTTAGATGCCGCCAACCAATATTTTGCCGCAAATGGTTTTAACCCTTCGGATATGAATGTGGATTTTTCCAATGGAGCCACTACTATTAATGTAACAGGAGATAAAACAGTCAACTTCTATTTTGCCAGAGTAATTGGCTTTAACTCGAAAATCTTAGAGGCTACAGCAGAAGCTAATTTAAGCACAGTCGGTGGTGCTTCCGGAGTCGTTCCTCTGGGGGTGGAACAACAGGATTTCATATATGGAGACACATATACTTTAAAGGAGGGTGGGGGAGACGGCCATACTGGCAATTATGGGGCCTTAGCGCTCGGCGGTAATGGGGCCAGCGTTTATCTAAAAAATCTTAAATATGGTTATAGTGGTATGCTTAAGGTTGGCCAGTCGGTTAATACAGAACCCGGCAATATGAGAGGACCGACAGACTCCGGTGCATATTATCGAATTCATCAAGATCCAACAGCCACATTTGACGATGTTCAAACCGGGTCCCCGCGTATTGTCGTATTACCGGTTATGGAAACGATGGACGTAAATGGGAGAAAGCCTGTAACCATTGTTGGCTTCGCAGTGTTTTTTCTGGAGAGATGCGGTGATGGTGAGATCACAGGAGAGTTTATGCAAATGGGCGTCAGCAGCTCAATACCGGGCTCGGGCCCTGATTTTGGAGCATATAATCTAAGGCTTACGAAATAAGTATTCTTTTAATCACCTTCCAATAATGCATAACCAGTAGACTGAAACCATTGCACAAAACGGCGGATACCTTCCTCTATGTCTACTTTAGGATGGTAGTTAAGCTTATGTTCAGAGTAGGATATATCCGCCCAGGTCTCTTTGACGTCGCCCGGCTGCATCGGCAAGTATTTCATACGAGCCTTTATCCCTGTGTTTTTTTCAATATAACCAATTAAGCGTCTCAGAGCTATCGGTTCAGACCCCCCAAGGTTAAATATCTCAAAAGAATAGTTTCGGTCCAGAGCAGCTAAGACACCTTCAATAATATCATCAATGTAAGTAAAATCTCGCCGCATATTTCCGAAATTGAAAATCTCTATTTCTTCATTTCGGAGTATTGCTCGAGTAAATTTAAAATAGGCCATATCCGGCCGGCCCCAGGGACCATACACCGTAAAAAACCGCAGCCCGGTGCATTTGAGTCCGTAAAGATGATGATAGGTATAGGCCAGCAGTTCGTTCGCTCTCTTGGTAGCAGCGTATAGAGAGACCGGCTGATCAACCCGATCCTTGATCGAGAAAGGAACTTTTGCATTGTTTCCATAGACCGAAGATGAAGACGCGTATACCAGATTCTTTATCTCATATCGTCTGATCATTTCCAATATGTTTAAAAAACCTTCGATGTTGTACTTCTGATAAATAAAAGGATTGTCAATCGAATGTCGCACCCCTGCCTGGGCGGCGAGGTGGCACACTTTATCAATTTGTTTCTGCCGAAAGATGTTATCCAGCGCCTCCAAATGAGTCAGATCCGCTTCAAAAAAGGTAAATTCTTCGTACGGTTTAAGCTGATTGACCCGCGCTCGTTTCAGGGGTGGTGAATAGTAATTGTTCAGGTTATCCAGACCAATTACCGTTTCACCCCGTTCCAGAAGTGCCCTGCACGTATAGTATCCTATAAATCCAGCCGCCCCTGTTACCAGATACGTCATAACCCCACCCCATAGTAGCGCAGCCCATGCTCTTCAACCGTTTGGCGCAGATACATGTTTCTCAGATCAAAGAAAAATGGTTCGGCCAATAAGGCCTTAATTCTTGACAGGTCAAGGTTTTTAAATTGCTTCCAATCAGTGAGAATAACCAGCGCATTACATTGATCAGCAACTTCGTATTCATCGGAGCATAATTTTACGTTTTCTTCACGATGCTTGTCAGCTTTGATCCATCTTGCCGTATTTTCTATACCAATCGGGTCATAGGCTTTTACAAATGCACCCCGGTTAACCAGCTCTTCTATGATAGTTAAAGCTGGGGATTCTCTAATATCGTCCGTATTGGGTTTGAAGGTAAGTCCTAAAAGGCCAATTGTCTTACCGTACAGCCCACCAAGCTGTCCGGCAATTTTCTCCACCATCTTAAAACGCTGGTTTTGATTGGCGATAATTGTGGCCTGTACCAGAGTTAGCGGAGCCCCAACCTGTTCGCTTATGCTGACCAATGCACGGGTGTCTTTTGGAAAACAGGCGCCACCATACCCTGGCCCGGGCTGTAAAAAATCCGGCCCAATTCTTCGGTCCAGGCCCATGGCCAGAGCCACATGCCGCACATTCACTCCTAATGGTTCACACAAATTGGCGATTTCGTTAATGAAAGTTATTTTAGCAGCCAGAAAAGCATTGCAGGCATATTTAATCATTTCTGCCGAGACCAGATTGGTGATTACAAATGGAGTCCCCTTTTCTAATAATGCTCGATAAATCTTGATCATTATGCCCGCAGCAGCTTCACTTTCGGTTCCCACCACCACCCGATCAGGGTGAAGAAAATCCTCGACGGCATTTCCCTCCCGTAAGAATTCTGGATTGGATATTATGTCAAACGAATAATTTACCTGGCGTCTATCCAACTCACGTTGTATGATATGCCCGATTGTATGTCCGGTACCAACCGGTACGGTTGACTTGTTTATCACCATTCGACATCCGGTCATGAAGTGACCGATGTCTTTCGCAACTTGAATAATACAGTTCAAATCAGCCGAGCCGTCATCCAACGAAGGAGTTCCCACAGCAATGAATATTACTTCGCAGGTTTCGACCGCCCATTCCAGATCGGATGTAAACTCAAGCTTCTGACAATTGGCACTGCGAAATATGATATCCTCCAACCCCGGTTCATGAATGGGCAGAACGCCATTGGTCAACCCATTGATTTTATCTTCATCGTTATCCACACAAAGTACATCCCACCCTAATTGTGATAGGCAAGCGCCGGTGACCAGCCCCACATATCCGGCTCCAATTACGGCTATTCTCACACCACCCCGCCCTTTCCTGGCACTTTTGCATCCCTGGCGATGATGACTTTCGTGATATTACACATTATGGAATATGAAGGGGAATGGCTACTCAGATTCCTCAAACATAACGCAATACCAAATTAACCCTATTGGGGCATCCAACATAAAGTAACTTAAGGAAACCCATACTTTACTCAGCTTTTAAGGAGGATTTCAATGAAAATAGCCTTCATCTGCACCCAGAAACTACCGTCTCCTGCTGTTGAGGGAGGGGCCATTCAAATCCTAATTGACGGGGTAAAAAATTACCTCGCAAAAAACCATGAAATGACCATATATTCCATTACCCACCCCAAGCTGCCTCAAAATGAAATAACCGATGGCATCAGATATATACGGTTTCCGTCGGGCACTTATCTCGGGGACGTCGCGAGAGATATTCGCAAGCGATCCGGAGAATTTGACGTTATTCATGTATTTAACCGTCCATACAATGTGCCCTTTTTTAAGCGATCATCTCCAAAAAGCCGAATAGTGGTCAGCCTGCACAATGAAATGTTTCGGCCGGATAAACTAACTGATAACCAGGGTATAGCCAGTTTAGCTGCTACCCACCGTATTCTAACGGTGAGCAACTTTATCGCCCAAACGGTTACAGCAAGATTTCCCCAGGCCAAAACCAAGGTTAGAACCATCTACTCAGGTGTTGATCTGGAACAGTATCCTCCCGTTTGGTCGGCCAGAGGGCAGAAAATACGGGAAAACATGCGATACAAATATAACGTTCAAGGCAAAACGGTGATTACTTATGTGGGACGACTCAGCAACAAAAAGGGTGTTCATGTGCTGATTCAGGCATTTCTTACCCTGGCCAAGGAAAGAAAGGACGTTGTACTGGCGATCGTTGGCAGTAAGTGGTTTGGGGACAACACTGAGGACAAATACGTGAAAATGCTTAAAAAACTTAGTGCTCCAATCCAAGATCGCATGATTTTTACCGGCTTTGTAAATCCCCGGGATATTCATCGGTACTACCTTATGGGAGACATTTTCGTATGTGCGTCTCAATGGGAGGAACCGCTGGCCCGGGTTCATTATGAAGCTATGGCTGCGGGGATACCTATTATCACGACTTCCCGGGGCGGCAATCCTGAGGTAATTGATAATGGAGTTAACGGAGTTGTAATAAAGAATTACAGTCAGCCGGAGGCCTTCGCCAGGGCCATCCGCCGGCTAATTAATGATTCAAGCAAAGCTCAAAATCTAGCCCATAAGGCCCGATATGATGCCGAAACAAGGTTCTCTTTCGCCAGGGTGGCGAGAGAATTGGAACAGCATTATTACGATGTTATGGGTATGCCAAACAAGATAAATTTACGGCGTCTTAGGCTCCCTGTTGTCAAAACTAAAGTTAGCGATAAAAACCCCCTATCAGCGAAATCGGTTCTTTCAGAGGGAAAGAAGAAAAACGGAAGGTGATCTAATGGAAAACCAGCCGATTTTGGCCATGAATAAGTTCGGCCGCAAAGCCTCTAATGTGGCCACCATAAACCTTAAGGGGAAAAAAGCGGTCTGGAGAGTAACCTGCGGAAAGGAGGTTTATTATCTTAAAAAGATGCCGGTCAGCAGAGCTAGGTCATTATTTGTCATTGCTGCCTGGCGATACCTCTCAACCAGGGGAATAGGCCTTCCGAAACTGATTACAGCCTCGGACAATAATTATTTCGCCGAAATTCACGGAGATATTTATATTTTAACCGAAAGTATTACTGGACCCAATCCGGAAGTTACTTCTCTAAAAGACAAAATTACGTTTGTGAAGTTTCTGGCGCAGTTTCATCAAGCTTCACAGGGATTCATTCCTCCATTCGATTGCGAGATACATAGTCTTTCTGGGAGTCTGACTGCTCATTACAATAAAAAGAAAGCTGAGCTTCTATCTTATGAGAAACAAGCAGCAACAAAAACATCTTCCTTCGCCAGGTTATTTCTCCAGCATCTTCCCGTCTTTTTGCAAGATATCGAGCAAGCTCACCGGCTGCTCACCCTGGCCAATTATGAAAGGATATCCAAGGAGATGGACCATCGGATACTGGTTCACCAGGATTTCGCGCCCGGCAATGTCATTCAAACTAACCAAGGCTTATATGTGATGGACTTGGATTCTGTGGCCTTCGATCTACCCTACCGGGATATCCGTAAGGTATTGAACAAGTTATTGAAAAAGGATGGTGTCTGGCCGCAAAATGCGGTAGTTGCGATGCTTAAGGCATACCACACGGTTCACCCCCTAAATACTTCGGACCTTCAAATACTGTGGGCTGATCTGCAATTTCCCCACCTATTCTGCGGAATTGCCAATAAATACTTTAAACAACGTGAACCGGGATGGAACCAGGACAAATATCTGGAACGTCTGAAACTGAATCTGCGCTCGGAAACAGCTAAACGACAAGCCCTAAAGGGCTTTGAAAATATAATCGGTCAGGTTCTAAACGGTTAAGGAGATGGGAATGAACTATGTCAAATCATAACCTTATTAACCTGGGAAGCCAGGTATTAAAAACCTATGAGCTGTGCCCAGATGATCTCCGACCGATTCAGAGCGGTGAAATACGCACCATCTGGAAGTTTAAATCCGGAGAAAAACTTTACTGTCTTAAGCGTCTTAAACGTACCCCGGGCAAAGCGGCCTTCACCGTCGAAGCACAAAACTACATCGCCCGCCGCAAAGGTTTGGTCGCCCCAATAGTAGCCAACATCAAAGGTCAAAGTATTACCGAATTTAATGGAGAATTGTTTGTAGTGTATGAATGGATTGAGGGCAGGGACCTTAACTTCAGCCAGCTTGCGGATTTAAAACGGGCTGTTCAAGGTTTAGCAGACTTTCACCTGGCTTCAGAAGGTTACAAACCGCCAGCGGGCTGTGAAATCTCTTCCAAGCTTGGCCGATGGCCTTATCATTACAGGGATATGATTACCCGCCTGGAAACCTGGCGTAAAGCAAATAATAATTCGACGCAAGCCAAGATTAATCGCGTGTTCAATGAAAACGCCGATGAGATGATTAGACTTGGTCAGAAATGCATCACTTTGTTGGAGCAGTCAGCTTATTCAAAATGGGTCAAGCAACTAGAGGATAAACCGATATTATGCCATCAAGATTTTGGAGCAGGAAATTGTCTTTGGACCAAGAAAGGTCTATATGTGCTTGACCTCGATGGTGTCACTTTTGACCTGCCAGTTCGAGATCTGCGCAAAATAATTCTTAAGCGGATGAGTGTACTTAGCAAATGGGATGGCACTCTTATGACACAAATAGTCAACTGGTATTGCGAGAAAAATCCCCTCACCAGTGAACAACTTAAAGTGCTTTACATTGATCTTCTCTTTCCTCACGAGTTTCATGACACTGCCAAAAATCCATTTTTAAAAGGAAAATCAATCGACTCGGCACAAATTATCAAAGCCGCCCGTCTGGCAAGATCAAAAAATAATCAGATCAAGGCTCAGATTTAGTTTTCACATCCATGCCAGCTGAGAGCCTATAACTTGAGGAGGTCAGGGTATTACAATAAAACTCTTCGTTGATACAGAGCCCGGAGTGCAAATGGGCGTCAGCAGCTCAATACCAGGCTCGGGCCCTGATTTTAGAGCATATAACCTAAGGCTTACGAAATAAAAATTCTCTAATTGTTTAGTCGTTCATTCATCCATGTGCTTCCTTCCTTTAAGTTTGATTCTTTATCATTTGCTTCACATTAGGTTTGGTTATGCCAAATATACTGCCTATCCTGATTCTAATATTATTCCGGTTGAATCTAACGGTGCGGATTACACGCAGGAACCAACCTAAAGGCATTAGGAAGGGATACTTCTTTAGGAAAGGGTAGAGGATTGTCATATGCTCCAAATTGGGGAAGAAAACTCTTAAGGCATATTTCAGCTTGGCCATGGCGAAGCTTTCATTATCATTTCTAATTTTTATGAATTCATTTATCGCAGAATTCTGCTTATTTCCATAGGTTCCGTTACCCATTATAAAGGCTGTGATTTCAGGGTATAAGTCATAACTGCTGTTGGGACTAAACCAGCTCTCCGCCAATGCCTCCATGTTGCGGGCGAAACTGTGCAGATCTACTTTTTTTAGTTCGGCATTTATATAGTCACAATCCAATTTATCCCGGCAGCGGTGATTATATACCCACACATCCATTACCGAACGTATGCCGGTTCCTCCGTTTCGGTAGTGTTTAGCCATATGGGCCAGCAGATAAATATAGAAATCCTCAGGCGACATTTCATATTGATATTGGCTCCCGGCTGCTGATCTAGTTCGTTCCCAGCCACTGCCGAAATAGGCATATAAACTGCTATATTGTTCGGCAATCAGCGCCCGGTGAAGTTCAATATTCATCACCGGGCGTTTATAATACACATCGTGGTTGCTGCCCGTACTTTCAGCGGTATATCCTAATGACAGCATTATTTCACCGGCCTTTTCCAGCTGGTTTGCTTCGACTAAAATGTCCACATCAGCCATCATACGCATATCCGGCTGCGGGTATAGATTCTTAATGATTAAACCCTTGACTACCATGCATTTAATCTGCTGTTCTTCGAGGGCGGACAAGATCTGGCGAGTCTCCAATTCCTGCCGGGCTTCCCGGGCCAAACCTTTGCTGCGGGCATCACGGAAGGCTTTCATTAATTCCGGTGCTGGCAAAGGTTCCAGCCGATTTAAGCCGTAGCAGACCATCCCGGCAACACTGTGCCAGGATGCCAGCTTAAACAAGCGCTCCAAATCCAGCCCGGGTGGAACTGGCGGTGGATTCTCGCTGCGCAGAACTGCAGCCAGCAGTGATATCAAATATTCCCCCAACAATTCTTTATCCGGTTTTTCTTTCATCTCTTTGGTTCTCCCCAATACAGATGGGATTTGTCTTCAATTCGCAATTCTTTATCGCAGATGTTTAAAGCCGTCGGTCGATGAGAAATAATCAGACAGGTTTTATCTTTCATCGAACGTAGATTTTCCAGCAGTCTTTTTTCAGTTGGTTCATCAAGAGCCGAACTGGCTTCATCCAGAAGCAGAATCGGCGCATCGCACAGTACCGCACGGGCAATGGCCAGACGCTGTACCTGCCCCTCTGACAAGCCGCAGCCCTTTTCACCAATCACGGTATCCAGTCCAGCCGGAAGCTCTTCAATAAATTCATCGGCACAGGCTATTCGCGCCGCCTCCATTATCTCACTGTCCTTGGCTTCAGGTTTGATAAAGGCAATATTGTCTCGTATGCTCCCCGAGAGCAGGAAATTCCCCTGCGGAACGTAAGCAAAAAGCCTGCGGGTATGCTGGTCAATATATGTACGGTTACCATCATTCATTTGCAGATAGACTTCACCCATATTAGGCTTATATACTCCCAACAGCAGTTTTAAAACCGTAGTCTTGCCAATTCCCGATGCACCTGAGAGTGCTGCAAAGTCGCCTTTGTCTATACACAGACTGACATCCTCCAAAATACATTCGCGATCATAACTGAAGCTGACATGCTCGAAAACCAGGGATTCCATCCCGCTTGCCACTTCAGCATAGTTCACACCCGCACTGTTGACCTCGGTCTCATCCTGGAGCTTTTCCAGTTCCATGATTCTTTCCACCGAAGCCAATACACCGTAGTACTGGGGCAGTAGGCCGGACAAACCGATGAAGGGAGTCTGCACCTGTCCCACCAGCTGCAGTACTGCGGTGAGGGTGCCGAAACTGATTACATGCATATATAGTTTGTATGCGCTCCATGCCAAGGCATATAAATAGCCGATTTGAAAGATAAAGCTGAAGCCGGTATTAGCCAGGATGCTGGTTTTCATACGTTTCATCCTGGCACGGTAATGCGATTGCTGCAGGCTAACAGCATGTTCAGACACCCGTCCCTGTACGCCGAATGCCTTTATAACCAGCAAGGTTTCCAGAGCCTCCTGCATAAAGGAGCGGAGCTTGCCATCTGCTTCCAGAACCTTTTTATGCATCCGTTTCATCAATCCGCGAAAGGCGCCGATTACGACGAAAAGCAGGATGCCACCCGCCGCAAAAATCAGGGCAAAACTGTGGTCTATGGCAACCAACACGGCAAAGGCACAAAGCAGACGAGTAAGCAGAGAGACCATAGTGGGTACAATGGTGGTCACACCTTCACTGATTATGGTTATATCACTGGTAAGGTGGTTAAGCAGGCTGCCGCTGTGATAGGTGCTGATGACGGGATAATCCTTGTAGAGAAGCCTGCCAAATAGTAGGCTCTTATAACTCATCTCCAGTCTGGCTTTGATCACTTCCTCCAGATTGCGGCTAAGCAGACGCAGGAATAGCTGCAGGAGGACCACCCCCAGCAGTAAGAGTATATATTGTAATAAAGTCTGTCGGTCCCCTGCTATTGCCCCGTCAATGACGCTGCGGGAAAGCAGGGCAAAGCCCACTCCGCATACAGCAAAAGCAGCATTGCTCACAATTAAAATTACCATGCGGGGAATCTGGGATCTGGTATTTTGGTAGATCCATGCAACTATTTGCCTATCTGGCATAAAGCTTGCTCCTCGTCCTACCCATCCAATGCCTAAGCCTAGCGCTCATTCGCCGGATTGGAAACAATCCGATCCATAACAGACAATATAATCTGTACAGCGTGTTCGTCTTGCAGTCGATGTATTTCCCATCCCTATAAATAGCTTTAACCACAGCGATAACCTGGTCGTGTCTCACCCCGGGTTCCACCTGAATTTGGTTATCACCGCAAAGTACATAGCCATCCTTTTTAACAGCCACAACCCGATGTAGCACAAATTGTCCGTTGTCGCGGCGATAGAGAGGAATATCGAGCCTTTTCAGTCTATCTGAAGGCTTAATCAGGATGATTTTATCCTGCCGACTGCGCAGCAGGGGAGCCATACTATTTCCTGCCGGCGTAAAGGCCACCTCTCCGCCAGCCTGCAAAGTCTCCTCCATCAGGGGAGACACATCCTGCAGCAGGATCCTCTTAGACAAGTAAATCCGCGCCTTTCAGCTTATCTATAAACTCTGCAATATCGATTTTGGCAGTAGCTTCATCGACTTCAAATCCATCCAGCATAGCCGTCAGTAAAGCTTCTTCGGTGGTTTCTTCTCTAAGCAAATTCCAGAGAAAGGCACCGGTGCTGTTCAGGGTAATGAGCCCATTGAAATCCAGGACAGCCTTGCCCACCGCAACAACCACGCTGTTGCCGGCTACCTCCCGCAGCATATAGTCTTCCTTAATCTTCATTTGCCTCAGTCCTCTCCAAAGTTGACTAAACTTCTATAAACCAGCCGTGCAGCCTGAGATCATGGCTCGGTAAGCCATCACTGCTGCCTCTTTGCTTATATTGCAACCCATCTTATATATCGGGATTTGCCGGATAAGTTTATCCAACAAAGTAAGCAGGTTGTCCATCAGAAGTGCTTCACCGGGACGCAAGGTTTGATTAAAGAGCAGTTTCAAGGCCGCTTTTGGTTGCAGTTTTTCTATCCAGTTAAAAGGTGATTGTTCCAAAAAGCAAATTGCCTGCAAAGGCACCTGTACATTCACATTAAACTCACTCTTACCGCTCCAGGGGGTTCCGAAAACATAGAAACAGTCATCTATTAACCGGATGGCTGGTTTGTCATCATTGACGATCTGTACCTTATCGTTTCCGAAATGCTCCTGCCACTGCCTGGCATGGGTGGATTTGCCGGTACCGCAGGGGGCGGAGAAGAGGTAGGAACGTCCTTCATAAGCCAGAGCTGAAGCATGCAGCATAAATCCGTTGTAATCCAATAACCGGCGGTAAAAATCAGCACCGGTCCAGATATACTCACATTCGTCAAGGCTAAGATGAGGATTTTCGTATTGTTTCTGCCGTAGAAAACCCTCACTTAAGGCAATGGTAAAATTAACAAGATGGCTTGATTCATCTAAATACTGCGGGCTTTGTCTGGCCAGAGTCTTGCCGCTGGCCTGTAAGTCCACGATTAAATCGGCTATCTTATATGTAGGCATGGCTTTCTCCATTTTCCCCCCTGACTCTTCGTATAGGCCCTCCTTTAAATAATTACCAGCCACACGCACTGAACACACATGATTGATGGACAATAACCACTAATAACCAACATTGTTATTTATGAATGTAGTTCTACTTAACGCTTAATATACCTGCAGAATATGTATAGTCTGTTCACAGAAATTTCGGGTTTTAAAATGTTTATCCGAAAAAGTACATCCCTCAGGTGTCACGTGGGTGACAATCGTGGAGTAGTAGCAGCCCACCCTTTAGTGTTGGGCCGAATTCAAGACCATAGCCGATTCCCACAACCATAGTTGGCTTCGCCGTGTTTTTTCTGGAGAGGTGTAGTGATGGTGAGATCATAGGAGAGTTTATGCAAAATGGCCGTCAGCAACTCAATACCAGGCTCGGGCACTGATTTTGGAGCATATAATCTAAGGCTTACGAAATAATGCTTAATGGAAAACGATCAGAAGTAAAAATGCCGATTCAACAGTGCTGTTTCTGCAGAATGAAGAATAGTACTACAGCCATATAGCAATTAGAGAGACTGACCAGGAGGTAATATATACACCAGGCTTAGGCATATATATCAACCAGTTGATTTTTAAGGTCATCTGACGGTTGTTGTCTCCCAGGTGAAGCTACTTCTTGCGGTTTATCTTTACTAATTTTTCTGCTTTCCAGGTTCTGAATTTGCATTTCGATTTGCTGGAGAAGCATGGCTTTCAAATTACGATCATTGGCCGCTTTTTTGTCAGGATTTAAATTTTCTTTTTGGATTTCTTGTTCAATCTTTTCTTTTTTCTCTTCCAAAATCTTTATCTGCTGGTCAATGGACCGGGTTTCAAAATCACCGCCAGAAACTGGTTTTGGGGCGTGCGCACCAACTGCACTGATCGTCACGGCAGTCATCCTTTCTAAAACCTATAGACAACAATAAGCATATCCAATATGTAAGAGAGCCCTCACAAAAGGTGCTTTATCAGCTTTTATCGATAATATGAGGGAATTGTTTATTAAACGGACGTGAATGGTCAATGGGATTACGTGAACGGAAAACAGGCGGTTAGACTTCTTCGCTCAAAGCCAGCAGAACCGTTAAAACACAGGCTTCTTCTGACTGTTGAAAATGAGCGGCACCATGGTATTTATCGGCGACTGCTCTAATATTCGAGAGCCCTAACCCCCTTCCTTTTATTTGCAGTGCGGTTGCTTCATAGCTGTTGATTATGTCAATCATAAAAAAACCTTTATTGCGCCGGGCCTTGATATCAATATAGCGAGGACCTTTTGTGATTGAGCGGCAAGCATTTGTCGCATTATCGACCGCATTCGCAAAAATGATGCATAGATCGAAATCACTTAAACCGTAGTTGTCTTTAATAGAGACATCACATTGAATATCAATACCGATTTGACTGGCCAATGTTAACTTATTGCTCAATAAAACATTAATAGTGGCATTTCCGGTATCTACCGCAAAAGATAGCCGATCAGATATTGTTTCAAAGTTGTTTAAGTACTGAACCGCCTTTTCTGTTTGGTCACCCTCCAGAAGCCCTTTCAGCGCAATCAGATGATTTTTCAGATCATGCCGGAAGGATTGAGTCAGTTTATAACGCAGACCGGCTTCCTGGATATAGGCCGTTTGAAGGGACATTTGCTGCTCCAGCTGCATATTAATCCGTTCCAGTTCAAATGATTTTATCTGTTTAGAGAGCACATACAAACAACTATACGCACAATAGACAGCCAACAGAGCTATTAATACCATCAGGGCATAATCGGTCGCAGATATATGTTCCGAGCCAGTTAACCACGGCGGGTTAGGATATTTATTCTCCATCATCCAACGCATAGTAACAATAAGAAACAACAACGGAGCCATCGTAATCAGCAAGTATTTGTTTCGGATGCTGCTTTTGGTTACCGTTAAGGTCAGTTTGATCAGATATTGGAAGACCAAAAAAGTAAGGGCGAGACCGATAAATGGTATAAGAATAAGGGGGACGGTCTGACCCAGAAATCGGTATACAGGGCCAATAAGTGGGGTGGTTGCGCTTTCAACCATGACATTCACCAGGATCACCAGAATAGCGGATATTGACGACATAATGAAATCCTGGTTCAAAATAAAACGGACATAAAGGAAAACCAATGTAATACCGATCAATGCGTTGATTGGTTGTGAAAAAGGCCAGGTTATCAAATCTGCATAAACCGTTATGTATTCCAGAGATAGAGAAATAGCAAGGTATAATAAACAATCTCTGCCCCGAAAACTGCTATCTGTTAAGCGAATCATAAAATAATACTGAAGTAGATAGGTTAAGCCACTGCAAAACAGAAAAACGTAAATAAAGCTGTACACGAACAGTTCACTGGGTGTAAAAACCGGGTTCAATCATCTCATCTCTTTCCTTTGATGATGCAGCAACGAATCCATGAACTGCCTAACCCGCCGTTTTGCTACCGGTATCTTTTCGTTATTGGATAGGGTGGCGAAGCCCTCACGATAACCATGAACAAAGCGCAGATTCAAAATATAGCTTCGATGGCATCGGAAAAAATCTGATCCAAGTTCTTTCTCCAGCTCCTCTATACCGCCCTTATATTTATCGGTTATATCTTTGGAATGTATATAAACCGTATGATTAAAGACTTCACAATAGAGAATGTCATCTATCAGAATTTTTCGAAATGCTGGTCCCTGCCGAAAGGATATGAATCGTTTACAATCACTCTGCAAGCTGTTAAGAATTTTACCCAGAGTTTCGTTAAGTTTTCTATTATTGATGGGCTTGATCAGATAGTTCACCGCGTCAACGTCAAAGGCATCGTAGACGTATTCCTTTAAGGCGGTAACGAAAACCAGGTTGCTGTTCTTTCGATCCTTGCGCATCTTCCTGGCCGTTTCCATTCCATTCAAACCGTCCATTCTGATGTCCAGAAATACTATATCAAAACATTGTTCACTGTTTAACAAATGTTCGCCGCGAAAGAACTTTGATATGGCATAGTCAATTTGGTGTTGAATCATATAAGTTGATATTTGCTTTTGCAATTCCTCCAACGCTATTAACTCATCGTCACAAATCGCAATGTTTATCATATTTCCTCGCAAACCCAGAGTATACCTTATATTACTTGTAATACGATAAACCCAGTTGTTCAACCACTATCGCGTGAGCGGGATGTTTTTGAACGCCAACGGGAAGACGGCGTACAGAAGTCTGGTCCAACTGCAACTACTAGGAGGCGGATCGAGCTAAAGAAGCGAAGCTACTATTACCAACCCGTCGATTTTGCTATTGGATGAATTCACAGTTAATCTATAACCCCTGCGGCTCGGTCTTTTCTTACCAGAAGTACCTGTGGGTTGGGAAAATAACCCGCAGTAAAATCGGCGCGCTCAGCACGCTCGGGAGTTTTATACATTGCGGCAACAATGTCACTTTTGCCTGATTGAAGGCTGTCTAACATGGCAGCAAATTGCATATCCTGGTATTCGGTACGCATCCCCAACTCATAAGCGATTCTGTCCATCAATTCTACGTTCATGCCCGTTATTTTGCCATCCTTGATGAAGCAGCGAGGTTCGCTTGTCGTAGTTACTGCAACTTTTAAAACCGGCCCGTCGTTAACCTTAGGCACGTTAACGATTTTATAATCCGAGCCATCTTCCGGAAACCAATGAGATATGATATTATCCATGGTTCCATCACTTATGAATTTGTTCAGAATTTCATTGATTTTTCGGTTCAGTTCCTTGTTATTCTTGTTAAGAGCTATTGCAGTCTCTTCCTTGGTTAACTTCTCCGGCATGATATAGAATTCTTTGTTGTATCTTACAAAGTTCCGGGCCGTTGCATAATCCATAATGGCATAATCAATTTTACCGGACAGAAGCGCCGCAGATGACTCCACATAATTATTGAATCTTTTTATATCCGCATTCGGGTATTCTTTCTGCGCATAAGATTCATTAACCGAACCCTCCATGGTACCTATCTTTGCTATTTCAATTGGGGGAAGGGGGCTCGCCGATCTACTGCAGCCACAGGACAACAACAGAATAATAATGATTATGTAAAAGTGAACTTTTTTCACTTAACTTCACCCGCCTTTATGCTACCGGTTCATAGATGATTTATAGGTTTTTCCGATTCTATCGGCAGCCAGAATAGCGGCTGCAACCATAAGCGGTT
>JBLMZW010000194.1:0-23565 GCA_050259035.1 Chitinophagales bacterium
GGATTACAGGGGAACCTTGTATTTGAGTGACGAAAACATGATATCCCTCGGGATATCTCCAGGAGATGGCCGGGAGGTTATCGTCGGGAATCAATCAGTATCGGTTAAAATATTGTCCGGAACAGGTGGAAAAACGGCAACCCTTGCTGCAGAGTTGACTTCGGAGTTAGCCCGCCTGCTTTTACTCCCCCCGGGATTAACCCTTAATATTATAAGATATGGGGACAAACTGAGATTTGGTCCTCTAATCGGTATACTTGCGGCATCCTATTATAGAGAACGAAAATCATTTGGGGGTCAAGATGGATATTTCCGCAGTCTTCTAAAATATCTACAGAGTATTAATGGTTTTGGGTATGTTTTTACACATCAGGGCTTGGATTGGAACCAGGGAATCATAAACGGGTACTACCTGGACGACAGAAACAAATGGAAACCAGCAACTCTCCCTTTTCCGAATGTTTGCTATAATCGTTATCTGCCGAACAGACCAGGAATTGATTCGCGGGAAACCATGACCAGGTTCCTGCAATTCGGAGTAAAATCATTTAATACCCCGTTGGGAAGCAAGTGGAATGTAATCAAAAATCTTTCTGTTAAGAAAGAAATAGCTCCCTATCTTCCAGGTACTCAAATGCTGAATTCCCTGCGAACTCTGGATTCCATGCTAAGTGAATTCGGCGAAGTATATATAAAGGCTTTGAACGGACATCTAGGTAAGGGAGTAATAGTAATTACCAAAGTTAGCAACGGCTATATAGTTAAAACGACTTCGGATTACCGGGGGGTGCTGGTTAAAGGACTTTCACAGGCCTTCAAACAGTCTAAGCTTAATCGTTGCCTGCGCAAGATGATAGTCCAGCAAAGTATTAAGGTTATGGGAAAGAATCAACATTTTGATGTCAGGATACTTATCCAGAAGGACCGAAAGAACGCCTGGCAAGTCACTGGAATGGCCGCAAGGGTCGGGAGAACTGGTAAAATAACCACCAATTTGCATACGGGAGGCCGGGCTGAAAGTATTGAAACAATACTTGTAGGGCGTGGATTCGATAAAAGGCAGGTGATTTTAATCAAAGCGAAACTGGAGTGGCTAAGCATTACGATAGCGAAGGCTCTGGAAGAATACACCACGGTTCTTGGGGATCTGGGTCTGGATTTTGTTATCGATCGGGAAGGTAAACCCTGGTTTCTTGAAGCCAACCCCCGCGCGGGCCGGCGTGCTTTTTCCGGGATGGACCGGGAGACCAGGCGGCTTGCGGCGGGGCGTCCGATGGAATACGCGGCTTATCTGGCCGGGTTTTAGCTTTATACGTTTTAATAATTTACATCCCCAATTTATCCTTTAATAAACCAAAACCCTGTTATAATAAGAAATAGCATTGGGGGGTGGATATTAAATGAAGGCGTTATTTTTGCGTGATGAACTTAAACTGTCCCTGGAAGTTACACCGGATCCAGTACTGCAAAAGCGAACGGATATTATTGTTAAGGTTACTGCCGGTTCGATATGTGGGAGTGACATTCATTTCTGGCGAGGGGAAGTTCCCTGTATTCCCAATTTTGTAATAGGACACGAGTTTGTTGCCCAGGTGGTAGAAGTGGGTGAGGACGTTAAAAAATTTAAGCCAGGTGACCGGGTGGCCGTTCCTGCGGGGATATCCTGCGGTATTTGCCCAAACTGTAAAAGGGGTAATATCCAGGCTTGTTATCAAGGAGCTATGTTCGGCGGGGGTAAACTTTTAGGTGATCTTCCCGGAGCACAGGCCGAATATGTCAGGGTACCTTTGGCAGATGCCGGGGTAGTTCATATTCCCGATACTGTAAGTGACAAGGCTGCTCTCCTGGTAGGGGATGTATTATCTACCGGTTACTTCGGAATTGTGAATGGCAGCCTACAGCCCGGTGCCGATGTAGCCATATTTGGGGCCGGCCCGGTGGGATTGTGCGCGGTGGCCTGTGCAACTCTTTTTGCCCCGGCCAGAATATTCCTGATTGATTTTGAGGATTACCGCCTGGAGTTAGGGGCTCAATTGGGAGCCACGAATTTGATTAACGCCAGTGTGGGGAAAACCGGTAAGGAAATAAAGAAACTTACAAATGGGCAGGGTGTTGATTTGGCAGTGGATGCAGTTGGGCTTCCGTCCACTATGAACGAATGTATAACCGCCTGTGCTATCGGAGGGGTGCTGTCGATCGTCGGGGTTGGTCCGCAGGTTATTGAATTCCCGATAGGCAAGCTATTTATGAAAAACCTTAGCCTAAAAACTGGTTTTGTTCCTTTGCTTCATATGCAGAGGTTAATGAACCTGATTGAAAGAGGCAAGATTGATACTACGGCCTTAATTACGCATGAGATACCACTTAGTAGTATTATCGATGGTTATCACATCTTTGGCGACCGCAAGGAGAACTGTGTGAAGACCATGATAGTACCCGGGTAATAATAATCACCTGTTCGGACGGAAACTCTAGTAAGAGAAAAAGCCTTTTTGGAGATGTAATAATTTAGCCATGTTGGTATTGAAACGAGATTGAACAAGGGACGAGGTTTCATACGATGAGCCAAAATTTAAAAGGATATCTCTACGTTTTTACATCGGCTTTAATGTATGCCTCATTGCCGATTTTCGGCAAATATGCTTTTAGTTTCGGACTTGATGCCGCTAGTACACTATGGCTCCGATTCGTGTTTTCTTTTATTGTACTTTTCGGATACCTGATAATTACCAGAAGATCCATTTTAGCCAGCAAGTCTCCACTAATAATGCTGCAGGGGCTTTTTCTGATAGGCAGCGGTTTGTTCTATTTCAATGGGTTAAAACATTTATCGGCCGGTCTGGCTAGCGTTGTTTTCTTTACTTATCCTGTAATAGTGGCTTTGCTATCCCGTATAGTTTTGAAAGAAAAGTGGGAATTTAGATTCCTAGCCGGGTTGATTCTTGCATTGCTGGGATTGGTACTGGTTACGGGCATACTTGGAGGCTGGGGAACGGTGTCATCACTAGGGGTTGTCCTGATCCTTCTGGGAAGCGTATGTTACGCCTTATTTAGTCTCATTGGGCAGCTGACAGTGGAAAATACCAACCCGTTAACTCTTACTGCCACTTTTAGTCTTATCGGTATTCTGGTGGTAAGTAGTTTCTATGGGGGGGAGATTAAATCGCTTTGGCCGTTCACCCCGAATCAGCTCGCTATCGGTCTTGTGATGGCGTTGTTTAATACCACCGGATCCGTCTCGTTTTTTATGAAAGGGGTAGAAAAAATTGGGGCCACCAAGGCCTCATTGGCCAGTATTGTTGAACCCGCCATTACTGTAGGGTTAGGGTTCATCTTCCTCCAGGAAAGGCTAACTAGCATGCAGTTGATTGGAGGGATTATGGTCTTAGTTAGTATTGTGATAGTAATGCGAGGTATGTCCGGGACTGGTCCGAGCCCGGGGAACATTCCGAGCTAATGTTTTTTTCCGACTTTATGCCAATACTTTCCTCACCAACATTTCTTAAGAATGAAGCTCGTACCGCAATCTTTTGATAAACCGGATTTTCCTGCAATCCTAGCATTAGTTCGAAATTTGAAACTCTGTGTTAACTAATAAAGAATAAAATAATTTGCAGGAAGGAAGTCCTCCTTGCAATGAATAAGACAAGACATGTAAAATGAACAATGTAAACGACGAAAGGAGGAATAGTTTTTTGAAAAAGTATGGTAGACTGATCCTGGTTGTTCTGATGGTATTTAGCCTGGTATTTACCGCTGCGGGGTGCAACAAAACCCAGACCGGCGATAAAACCAAGAAGGAAGCACAGGTAGGGGAAAAGACTAAGGAAAAGGTTCTTAAAGTTGGATCGGAAACAGCATACCCTCCATTTGAAACTCAAGCTAAAAATGGCGAATACGTAGGATTTGACATGGATCTTATTAGGGCAATTGGAGAAGCTGAAGGTTATAAGGTTGAAATTGTAAGCTTACCATTTACTGGACTCATTCCAGCCCTTAAAGCCGGCAACATAGATGCTGCCATATCCGCAATGACTATTACCGATGAACGGAAGAAATCCGTTGATTTCAGTGATCCGTATATTGATTCCGGTCAGATTATTGCCATTCGGTCAGACGATAAACGGCCGATCAGCAAACCAGAGGATCTCAAGGGATTAAAGGTTTCGGTGCAGATGGGTACGACCGGTCAGTTTGAAGTTGAGAAGATTCAGAAACTCGACCCCAAAACCGAGATAAAGAAATTTGATTCGGTTGACCAGGCCTTTGCAGAACTGGCAAACAAGGGAGTCGATGCGGCAGTAGTAGATTTGCCCGTTACCGCTAATTACATTGCCACCGGACATCCGGAATTGAAGATGGTAGGCAAAACGTTCACCAGTGAAAAATACGGTATTTCAGTTAACAAAGGTAATACCGAGGTTTACAAGGTTATCAACGATGGGTTGAAAAAAGTAAAAGCCAGCGGCAAGTATGACGAAATATACGGCAAGTATTTTGCTAAATAATCTATAGTCATTCAAGAGCAGTGGGGTCACCCCCACTGCTCTTCCATTGAGGAGGGTAAAAGAAAAGAGTGGGCGATGGTGCTACAGTTATTGGACTAATTAATTTTGTAAGCAACCTCATGCAGTCTCGAATAATGGAAATTTTTCGTGATTACTCTCCCATGCTTCTGATAGGGGTAATAGCCACCATTAAGGTGACTACCCTGGCGGTTGGACTCGGTCTCATAATTGGCATGTTTGCTGGTATGGGTCGACTTTCCAGAGTTAAGTTTATTTCCGGGTTATCAGTTGCTTATATAGAGTTTTTCAGAGGCACTCCTTTACTGGTTCAAGTGTTTCTGATTTATTTTGGAGTTCTTCCTCTGATTTTTGGTCATAGTGTTAACGAATTTTTGGCAGCGGTAATAGCATGTTCTATTAATAGTGGCGCTTATATTGCCGAGATTGTCCGCGGTGGAATTCAATCCATCGACCGGGGACAATTGGAGGCTGCCAAGTCATTGGGGATGAGTTATCGTCAAGCCATGCGCCACATAATCCTGCCGCAGGCTTTCAAGGTGATGATCCCGCCACTAATTAACGAGTTCATAGCCATGTTGAAGGATACTTCACTGGTTAGTGTTATTGCAGTCGAGGAGTTAACCCGTAAGGGGCAATTGGCAATAGCTATTAACTATGAACCTTTTATTATGTGGTCAATGGTAGCAGTTTTGTATTTGGTTATGACTCTGGCCATCTCCAGGTTGGGCATTGCCGTGGAAAGGAGGCTGAAAACTGAATGATAACAGTTGAAGGTCTCAATAAATCGTTCGGAACTCTAAAGGTTTTAACAGATATTAATTGTCATATTACCCCCAGCGAAGTGGTATGCATAATTGGCCCCAGTGGTTCCGGCAAGAGCACATTCCTGCGTTGCATCAACCAGCTGGAGAAAGTTGATTCGGGCAGAATAATAGTGGATGGAATTGTGGTTACAAACCCTAAAACCAACCTTACAGTAGTCCGGGAAGAGGTAGGTATGGTATTTCAGCTTTTTAACCTTTTCCCCCACAAAACCGTATTGGAGAATATAACTCTTGCTCCCTGCCAGGTCAGAAAAGTCAGCATAAAAGAGGCCGAGGATACAGCCTACGCTTTGTTGAATCGGGTTGGTCTGGTAGATAAGGCCCATGCGTATCCTCCCCAGCTTTCAGGCGGGCAGAAACAACGGGTGGCAATTGCCCGGGCTCTGGCCATGAAGCCTAAAGTAATGCTCTTTGATGAGCCGACATCAGCCCTCGATCCAGAAATGGTCGGCGAGGTCTTGGAGGTAATGAAGAGTTTAGCCCGGGATGGCATGACCATGATTGTGGTAACCCATGAGATGGGTTTTGCTCGTGAAGTAGGGCACCGGGTTATTTTTATGGACGAAGGTCGTATGATTGAGGAAGGGGTTCCTTCGCAGGTATTTAATGAACCGCGCAACGATAGAACGCGTGAATTCTTGAGCAAAATTTTATAACTCTGTGCAAAGACTGGTTGAGAAAAAGATAACTTGCCAGAAAGTCAAAATATTCTGAAAACAATTGCCAACATTTGAAATGGGATTTATAATAGAATTAATCCAGCATGAGGAAAGGGGACTTTATGCTGGAGTACCGGCTGAATCCCGATCGGATTCCATATAGAACGGTTTTATAACGAATTCCGAACTATAGGGAAGGGATTTACAGATCGGGTCTTTTAAATAAGGGCCTATCTGGACAGGAACCAGGGTCAAAAGCTAGGGTTAACCATGTTGCCGGGATACAACGTTATAAGGAGGTAGTACTGATTTGCAGTACAGCTCCAGATGAAAGAGCAGGCGGATTTACAGACAGAGCCTGCTCTTTCATTTAGGACAGTCAATAACAACTATAGAGGATAAAGGGGTTTGGAGGAGGAGTTCATTTTGAGTTTCTGGTTGATATTAATCAGTTTGCTAGGGTTAGGGCGGACCTAAGTTATACTTTTAAGAGGTTGCGCTTTATTCCCAGATCTGCAATCAGACCTGCTAAAAAGGCAACAGCAGGATTGATAGCCAGGGTAAGGGCAGCTACTAAAAGGACCACAAAGCCTTCAGAACGATTGGAATAGCCTCGGGCAGCCATAGCCAAATCGATACCGCTATAAAAGAGAAGACTACCCAGAGCACCGTTCGGTATAACCTTAAATAAAAAAACGGCATCCTTACCCAGGAGGACTCCTAAAGAGAGAAGTATAAAACCAATAAGCAATGGGGTAATGACGGTTCTGCCTCCAAAACGATAGTGAGCGGCTACGCCGCCACTGCCGTGACACATCATATAGCCTCCCAAAGGAGCAGCAATCAGGTTGGCTATGCCCATAGTCAGGGTGAGGTTTTTTTCCGTAACCCGAGAAGCCTGCTTCCCATATAATTCACTGGATATGGCTACAGTTACTAGAATTGCATTGGTAAGGGTCAAAGGGAGCTGGGGAATTGCTACCATAGTAAATGCTCGTTCAAAATCCTGCACTCCTGGTAAGGTCCATTGGGGAAGATGAAAACCAAATGAAATGCTTATCGGGGTAAACTGAGGATGTAACCATAGTTGTAGAAGAATACCCGCAACTAGAGCAAATAGAGCTGCAGGAAAACGACGGTTGGATAACAAAGGTAACATACCAGTCAGGATAATTACTCCAATTAGCCAATCCCCTAGTACCATCTTGGTTCCGAGTATAGCCAATGACAAACCCAGGCCCACCTGAATGCCAGTGGTGACTCCAGTTGGAGTAACCTGAGCCAACTTGGCGATTAAACCGGTAATCCCAAGCAATAATAATACCGCTCCTATTATCATTCCAGAAGCCGCTATTTCGTTCGATGATAGTTTTTGCACTAGAACTGCGGCGGAAGCTGCTTTCATAGGCTGAACAGACATGGGAATACGATAAAACCATCCACTAAATATATAAAATAGACCAAACCAGGTTAAGACGCTGCCAGGGTTTAAACCTACAATAGCTACAGAAGCCAGAACATGTGGCAAGAAAGTACCCAGGTCTCCCAGAGCCCCTGATAACTCGTTAGTTATATTTTTAACGTTTTTAGGCTGTGAAGCCTTACATTCTTCCGGCATGTTTAATCCCCATCGCAAAATGACATATTAATTATGCCATTGAACCGAACTTCTTAAAAGCCCCGCGGGTATTATAAGGAAATAACGTAAAGATATACCGCATCTAGGGTAGATTAAACGATAAAATAGAAAGTATATTCGTAAAAACAAAGAGTTTGGCAGGAATTTCAGCTATAAGGAGCGAAAAAGTTCACACCACCGGAAAAGGGGTGATAAATTGTGAAAATAAATAAAACCAGTATTGTTAAAGTTAGCCTGGTAATGGCCGTAGTTTTGGTGGCTATTCTGATGCCGGATCATAAAATTCTGCCCTTTGTTCTTTTGGCATCGGTACCGGTACTTACACCGAGTAGTGTAACTGTTATGCTGGATGGAAAAAGAATTAGGTTCCCTGATCAGAAACCGGATTTGGTAGAAGAGGTTGTTATGATTCCCTTAAGGTTTGTTATTGAGGCTTTAGCAGGCGAGATATCCTGGAGTAAACGAAAACGCTGCGCGGAAATTAAGTGGAAAGGGAATAATATAAGTATTAAAGGCACCAGCAGCAAAGTACTAATAAATAATTCAGCCAAAGAAATGAAACATCAGGTTCAAATAAAACAAAAACGGGTTATGGTTCCGTTGGAATTTTTCAGTGAGATAATGGAACTAAAAAAGGTGGAGTGGTTTGAGCTCACCAGAACGGTGGTTATTACTGAAGCGGACGAACCTCGCTCCACGTATAAATACAAGGATTATACCATGGCAAAGGAAAGTACGTTATATAGCATCAACTTTCCGGTAGAGGATGAAGGCGGGGTAGAAGTCGAGATTTTTGTTAATCTGGATGAGTTTCTTCCCTCACAATACGAGGAACTGGTAACCATGCTGGACAGCAAATTCGGCCCGGAAATCACTCATCAGATAGTAAACTACGCGAAACAAAAAAAGGATGCGGAGCCAGGTCTGGAGAATAAACGTTTCCTTAGTGCTAAAGGCTACCGGGTATTTGTTGAATCATCTCCAGGTGAACCCCGTGTCTGGATTTCTGTCCTAAAATGATAGGGGTCAACAAAATGGCATAGCGACAACAATCGGGCGTCAATTATAGTGTTAAACTGGAATGGATCTGATATTGAAAACCCGAAGTTGACGTTGTATAATAGTTAAGCGTGCGGGTGTAGCTCAATGGTAGAGCCCCAGCCTTCCAAGCTGGTTGCGAGGGTCCGATTCCCTTCACCCGCTCCATTTTTTGTCCCCGTAGCTCAGCTGGACAGAGCAACGGCCTTCTAAGCCGTGGGTCGGGGGTTCGAATCCCTCCGGGGACGCCATGATATGGTGGGCGTAGCTCAGTTGGATAGAGCATCAGATTGTGGCTCTGGGGGTCGTGGGTTCAAGTCCCATCGCCCACCCCATTAATCTTGACATTAGCATCAATAATCTTATATACTCAGAAACGTTGGGGTGTCGCCAAATGGTAAGGCAACGGACTCTGACTCCGTCATCTGTTGGTTCGACTCCAGCCACCCCAGCCATTTTATTCTTAATATAACTTAAGCCCGAGAATATGATTATTCTGGGGTGTAGCCAAGTGGTAAGGCAACGGACTTTGACTCCGTCATGCGTTGGTTCGAATCCAGCCACCCCAGCCACTTTAGAATAAGAATTGTGGGCCATTAGCTCAGTCGGCAGAGCACCTGACTTTTAATCAGGGTGTCGGTGGTTCGAGTCCACCATGGCTCACCATTATGAATATAGAACCCGCCTTCAGGCGGGTTTTTTCATTATGTTTAATTTTATAGCTTCCCTGGTCAAAATATGTTTATACAAAAAAACGGGAGAGGTTAAAAACCTCCCCGAAATATTTTTATTAATTTTTTAATCTTTTAATTGACCATGAAAACTCGGGAAACTCCCGTATAAGACTTTATTTTGCCGGTCCATCGGTCTTTGTAATACCCGTCATGAGTTACCCGGTAAGTTCCTGCTTCGGTCGAACTATCAGTTTGCCATTCCACTGTTACCTGGGAGGTACCGAGTAAAGCGTCTTTTCTCTCCCACCGCAGGATGGTGTTTACATCCCAATCATATGCAACAGGAACCCACTTACCCTTGACCAGTTTTTCTACCCGAAGGAAGCTTGATTGAGTCTTAAAGTTGTTTCTTAAGTGTCCGCCCCAGAATTTTACTACGACATTATCACCTTTTTTGTATTTGGCATTAGCATTTTGAGCGACACTTCCAAACTTTTTGCCCAGAGGTACGTCATCCCATACCACCCGGGCTCCCAAACTGACCTGATGAGTGCTTATGTCAGCGGGAGTAGGCCCAGAATCAACTGTGGTGTTATTAACCATTGCCTGGGCTAACTCATCAAACTCCTGAATGTAGGCGGGCAGGGTCCATTTACCGAAGTGAGTGCATGCCCCCTCGTAATGCTGGGCTGTGTATTCTTCCGGTGTGGAAATATAATGCTCGTAAGCGTTGGCTAACCCGGCGACTACCACTGTGCAGCCGGGAGTACTTTGCTCCAAGGTATTCTTAACGGTTTCAGTTAAACGGCGGCTAGCCATAGTGGTTATTTCGCTAGGAACCCCCAGAATATAAAGTTGACCTATCTTAATAATTTGTACGGGAATAACCTGTGGAGTCCAGGGATCGGGATTTCCGGTAGCAGTTGAGAATAATACTGGTTTGGGGTATTGCTGCTCCCAGGCTTCTTCATTGGTTCCTACCACTGGTCCAAACCACGGTGTGAACTTAATGATAAACTGGACTACGCCTAAAAATCCGGTAATAGGATAATCATCGGCAACCATTCCCTCTTTGAAGAAGGGAAGGTCACTGGGACCGTCTTCAGCCCCGGCAGCCTGTGAATAACCTACTGCCGCAGGGTAAGTGCGCTGTGGACCGTTTCCTGTGTACTTACCATCAATCTGCACATTCCACATATCGACCCACTGATGCCGGTAATCAATACCGCCTGCAAGTTTAGTAGTAGCAGAAGTAAACAACTCTTTTGCCTTCGTATACTGTTTTTCGCCGGCATAGGCACAACTTTGAAAATCGTCAGTCCCGTACCCTTCTTCACCACCATTGATATTAGGAGATGAGTCACCTTCGGCCCCTTGGGTAAAAGCAGCGACAAAGGTCTTCTTGGCCGTATAATTGGTTTTCATTTCTTTTTCGAACAGATATTCTGCGTATCCTTTGTTGTCGCTGCTAATCAGAAGGTTGTCATGCCCAAAAGACGTGTTATGAACTCCGAACCAGTTTAACTCTCCTATGGGAGTACCGGCGGAGTTAACCAGCTTAATCAAGGTCATGGTTTTATCCACATTATCTTCGTAACGGCTTCTTTCTTCGGCGGGATTTGTTTCATAAGCCGGAAGGGAACGGTTAATTGAGGTTCCATCCAGACGCCCGCTATTGATATAGATGTCCCCTGGCTCCAGGTTATCGTGGGCATTCTTTATAGAATTATAAATACCGTCGACAATGCAGTTATAATTCTCTTTATCAAAACCAAGACAGGAAATATTATAAAGTGCATAGTAGGAATAACCACCTGGACCGGAATGGGTATGGTTAGCATTCATTAAGACATTCTCGTAGGAGTACAAATCACCGTACTTGGCTTGAAGCTTTTTAATAACACCCTCTCTAACAGACAGAAAGACCTGACCTAGATCAGTACTGACAAAAACCACTCGTTTTCCGGTATTTGGATCAACGATAATGAAGGCACGAGAACGAAGCCTGGTATGTATTCCGGCTGTCTGCTGATCGGACTTGGCCATCCCCATCATTACTGCTTCAGCGGCTGGTCCGGTAATATCATATATACCGGTACCAACAAGATAATTACCTGCGCCGGATTTAACTGCCTTTTTGGCTACGTAGGCATTATCACCGGTTAGACTAGGGATACTAAAAGCCATAATTAGTGCCAGACATAGTAAAATGTTTAGTATTCTTGTTTTTCTTTTCCCCATGGTCATTAACACCCTTAACATCCCCCCCTTTTATTGGCGCTGACAATTAAACAGATATCGTCCCCCTCCCTAAACTGTTTCTATATGAATATAAATATTTGCATTTAACCTGGGAAAAAAGTGACTGTGAAAGGTCCTGGCGTGACTTTAGTATAGATAGGAGCATCTGTTTGCGAATGCCCAGGCGGGACTGGTAAGTCCCACAATAAGATAATATAAACATCTGTAACCAGATGTAGAAATTTATCCAATTATAATCATTATCTATTATAGAAGAGATTAATGCAATCAGAAATAAACTCTTCCATAATTACTTACTATAAATATATTGTGGATGATTCTTAATTTGTAACTAGGAAAACAAAAAACAATAAAAAAACAATAATAAAACCTTCATAACTGCAGTCCGGATTAGTTGATCATGAGACTGTTCTTTTGCTACTTTCGAATTTATTTTTAGGCAATGAATCGTTTAACGCCTAATGGTCCTATTAAGAAAAATAATTTGGGACTTTAGGAAGAATTATTCGAAGAATGATGGTATACTTTGGGTAAGACGGCTAGACTAGGGAGATGTTACTTTTCAAACTTAAATTGGAAGGGGGCGCATTAATGTTTGGATTTAAAAAAGTGTCTATAGTTCTGACGTTAGTTTTCATCCTACAGATGATAATATGTCTTCCCGTACTGGCAGTTAATACAATGCACGAAGCTAAGGAATCGAACTCAAGTGCAATTATCATTGATCATAACAGTACCAAACTTACTCAGATACCAGCGGAATGGATTGTAGAGGCAAAAGAAAACTTACATATTGCTTACGGCCATACCTCTCACGGCAGCCAGATTATTTCCGGGATGGAGGGTTTGGTCGATTTTAAGGACGAGACCTATGCTTTTAACAACGGTGGTACTGACGGGAAATTGGATTTAAGGGATTCGGTGTTTTCCGGGGCCTACGATCTTGGAAATCCTGACCGGACAGCCTGGGTTCAAGCCACTAAGGATTACTTAAAGGATCACTCAGACGTAAATGTTGTCATGTGGTCTTGGTGTGGGCAGGTCGGATGGGCAACCGCACAAGATATTGATTTGTATCTTAGTCAGATGAATAATCTGGAGTCCCAATATCCGAATGTACGTTTTGTTTATATGACCGGCCATTTGGATGGCACGGGAGTTTCAGGCAATTTAAACCAAAGAAACGAGCAGATTCGTACATATTGCCGGACAAATAATAAGATATTATATGACTTTGCCGATATTGAAAGCTATGATCCCGACGGGGTCGGGTACCTGGACAAGAACGCCGATGACGGATGCAACTACGACAGCGACGCTAATGGCAGCCTGGACAAAAACTGGGCAATTGATTGGCAAAACGGCCATACTTTAGGCGTTGATTGGTACCAGTGTGATTCAGCCCATAGCCAGCCTTTAAACGCTAATATGAAAGCCTATGCCGCCTGGTGGCTTTTCGCCCGATTGGGAGGATGGCAAAATAGTGATCCAGTGGTAGATGGTTTAAACTTTTCGGTTCAGGTAAGGAGCCCAGTGTCCTCCTTGAAAACCGGTAGTAAAGCACTACTGGAATCCGTTGTCATAAACAGCGGGAATGGGGTTACTCCGAATACACAGGGTTCATTTTATTTAAATGATATCTTGCTGAAGACAATAAGCATTGGAAGGTTAAAAAGCGGTAAACAAAAGGTCATACGGACCAGACTTGATATACCAATCTCAGCACCTCAGGGGTCGACTAGTCTCAAGTTTCAAGTAGAAGGGATACCGGGAGAAAGTAATATTGAAGACAATCAAGCGGTAACCGAGGTAGATGTAATTCGTCCTGATCTCACGATCACAAGTATAACTCCAAAAGGGAAAATCCTGTTAGGAAAAACGGTTGCGGTTGACATCCAGGTAAGCAACCTGACAACAGCAGTTGCGAAGAAAATTACGCTTATTCTAATGGCACCGTCTCCTGACGGCTCAACCAATATATTACTGGGAACCAAGAAAATATCCTCTATAGGTGAGGGGACCAAGAAAGTCACTATGAGGATTAAGATAACTGATCAATATGAGCCGGGGAAGTTCTATCTTGGAGCTAAAATCGACCCGGATAATACTATACCTGAAGCAAACGAGGATAACAACGAACTTGCTTGGTACCCTGAATAGCCATTAAAGAAAATAAAAACCGGGCTTATGCCCGGTTTTTATTTTTATTCACGAATCTGGCCGTCACCATAAATGATAAACTTAGTGGTTGTTAATTCCGGTAATCCCATTGGCCCTCGCGCATGTAGTTTTTGAGTGCTGATTCCCATTTCCGCACCGAACCCAAACACATTACCATCGGTGAATCGGGTGGAAGCGTTAGCGTAAACCGCAGCCGCATCCACAGCGGACATGAATTGGCGAACACTGCTGTAATCTTGACTGACTATGGCTTCGCTGTGCCCGGTCCCGTGCGTATTAATATGGTTAATTGCCTCCTCCAAACTACCCACCACTTTAACAGCCAAAATCAGGTCCAGGTATTCCTCATCCCAATCCTTATCAGTTGCGGGAACTAGTCCTGGTACAATCTGACGGGCTTTTTCACAGGCCCTTATTTCTACTCCGGCATCCCTCAATTGGGCCAGCATGGCGGGAAGGAATAATTCGGCTATGTCTTGGTGGACGAGAAGGGTTTCAGCCGCATTGCATACCGATGGGCGTTGTACTTTGGCGTTAAACATTATCCTTTGAGCCTTTTCCAGATCAGCTGCAGCATCTATATATACATGGCAATTGCCCACTCCGGTCATGATATAGGGCACGGTTGCGTTCCCGATTACAACTTGCTTAAGTCCTTTGCCCCCGCGGGGAATTATTACGTCGAGATAGTCGTTCATTTTCATCATTAAAACAACTGCTTGACGATCTTCACTGTCTACCAATTGAATACTGCCATCAGGAATTCCATTAGCAATAGCAGCATCAGAAATGATACGAGTAATAATGCGATTGGAATTTAAAGCCTCCTCACCACCCCGAAGAATAATGGCGTTGCCTGCTTTTAGGCAGAGCGCAGCTGCGTCAGCTGTGACATTGGGCCGGGACTCATATACCAAGCCCACGACACCGATGGGAGTTCTAATCCTTCCCACTTCCAAACCGTTGGGACGGCGAGTCATGCCTAAAACCTGGCCAACTGGATCCGGTAAGGCAGCTATCTCACGAATACCCTGGGCCATATCCTTAATACGACCTTTATTCAGGGTTAAGCGTTCCAAAAGGGCTGAACTAAGACCTTGTTCTTTACCAAGTGCAACGTCTAAACCATTTGCTGTAATTATTTCGTCTGTTTTGGCTTCCAACAAGTCAGCCATAGCCATTAAAGCCTGGTTTTTAGTCGTTGTTGCAGTGGTGGCCAGGATTCTTGATGCGATTTTGGCCTTTTTTCCTAACTCGGTTAGCATGTTTTGTAAACCAGTGGTCACGTTTCCACTCTCCTCGTAGCCTAGAATATTGTATCTATTGTATTTCAAAGTCAAAAAACTGTGAAGTATAAGTAAAAACTTTGGCTAACAGCTACGCCGGTATGCTATTACAACGTCGTTATTATAAAGAAAAAGCAAAGATCCTTATGAAAATCTGGAACGTCCGACCTTGACTTCGAATAAAGTAAACTGACTAACGATTGGGGGGGATTCTTTTGGCCTTTATAGTGTTTACTCCGGTACAAGATGCCATGATATCTGAGTATTACCCCAATGTGAATTATACAGATTTTTCGGAATTGTTTATCGGAAGGTTTTCAGGGCCGGGGGATAGTTACCGTAGTTTGATCCAATTTAATCTTGCTAGCCTGGGGTGCAATTTCATACCCCTGGGCAGTAGTATTAATTCCGCAGTGCTACAGGTTTTTGCCTGGAAAAACCAGATTCTAACCACGGCTACTATATCAGTATATGGGCTTTTACAGTCATGGGATGAGAAAAATGTAACCTGGAATACACAGCCGGGAAATTATCATGTGTCGTGTAACACGGCCCTGGCAGCCGGATTCACGGGTTTCTTTCAGGTTGATATTACTGATCTGGGGAAAGGCTGGTATAACGGCAATATAGTAAATAACGGCCTTTTAATAGTGGGAGACGAGTCAACTAATGACCTGGTTGGAGTGTATAGCCATAAATGGCCCTACACTCAGGTATGGCCTAGATTAATAATTAATTATTCTTAACAGGAACATTTACTTTTTTGAAGCAAGCAAATATTCATTGGGGAGAGGGTGATTGTCCTGGCTGTCATCAGTCTGATACCCGAACAGGATACCTATTTATCTGAATTGAATTCAGACCTGTGCTACGGTGGAAGCCCATACTTATATATCGCTTCATCCGCAGGAAGTGGGAATGGCTTCCAGACCTTAATTAGATATAATAGCTGCAATAATTTCTTTCAAAACAGTATTCCTTCCGATAGTGTTATTAGTTTAGCCGAACTTGACGTCTATGTAAGTGTCAACCAGATCCCTGTCGGAGAGAGCATTACTTTAAACATTGCCCCGGTACTCGAGGCCTGGGATGACGCGGTTATTACCTGGAATAATAAACCACAGGTCGCTTCTGCGATCGTAACAGCAACCATTGCTTCCGGCTTTTTTGGAACCATATCAGTTGGGGTCACCAACCTCGTAAATGAATGGTATACAGGTTCCTTATTAAGCAATGGAATTCTGTTATCAGCTACTTCATCAGGCAACTGGTTGATCGGTTTTAACAGCAGGGAATCGCCGAATACGGCTTTTTGGCCCCGGCTTAACATTACCTACAGCCAGTACTTTTATACTTCAACCTAGTATAAGAATCAAAAATTTGTTATAGGGGTCAAAAATGAAGGAAGCCCCGAAGTTGTTTCGGGGCTTCTTTGAGTTAACTTATTAGATTAGGTAATACAGTAGCTATTTGCGGGAAAATGATCAGAATTATGAGGCAAATAATAATGGCGAGAAGAAAAGGCCATATCCCTTTAAAGATGGTTTCCAACGGTACATCAGGCGCAATTCCTTTTATTATATAGACGTTCATTCCAACTGGTGGGGTTATAACTCCCATAGCCACTGCCAATACAATGATGACTCCAAACCATATCGGGTCATATCCTAAATTGGTAACAACGATCGGATAAAATATTGGAATAGTAAGCAAGATCATAGCCAGAGCATCTATGATACAACCTAAAAGCAGATAAATAAAAAGGATTAAAGCCATTACAACAAATGGTGGAAAGGCTAAGGAGCCAGTCCAGTTGGCCAGCTCAAAGGGCAATCGACTGACAGCCATGAATCTACCGAACATAAGTGAACCCGCTATTAATAGCATAATCATAGCTGTTGTACGGGTGGTATCAGTCAGGGATTTTTTAAAGTTTTCCCAGGTAAGCTGTTTAGTTAACAACGAAACCGCGAGCACGCCAAAAGCACCTACTGCCCCCGCTTCCGTGGGTGTAAACCAGCCGACAAAAAGGCCTCCCATGGATATTAAAAAGACAATCAGTACTTCACCCAGGCCGCCCCGCAGTGCTTCGACTCTTTCTTTCCAGCTGTAGCGGGGGCCAGGAGGCCCTAGATCCGGATTGCGCCGGGTAAGTATATAGATTGCAATCTGGTATAAAAGCATGAGTAGAATACCTGGCAGTATTCCGGCAATAAAAAGTTTACCGATTGATTGTTCTGTTGCTGTGCCGTAAACGATGAAAATAACGCTTGGAGGTATTAGGACTCCGAGTACGCCTCCTGCGGCGACGCTAGCGGTGGCCAGGGAATCATCATATTTAAATTGTTTCATCTCCGGCAATGCTATTGCACCCATGGTTGCCGCGGTGGCTGTATTCGAACCGCAAATAGCTCCGAATACAGCGCAGGCAAATTGAGTTGCAATAGCTAACCCTCCATGCCAATGACCGATAAGCCTATCGGCCAGGATATAAAGGCGGGTGCCTATACCGGAGTAATAGGCCAGGAATCCCATCCAGACAAACATAGGAATAACACTAAGACTATATGAAGAGAAATTGCTAAATATCTCTTTAGCTACCATGTCGAGAGCAGCCGGGGTTCCAACCATTAAGGCGAATCCCCCAAATCCAACCAAGGCCATAGCATAAGCTATTGGCATACGAAGAAGTATTAATACCAGGAAAACAAGAATTCCTATTAATCCTATAGCAAACGGGCTCATTGTATAACCTTCCTAATTGAATTTGTAAAACGAATAACAATTACCAGGTCCAAAGCGATTAATCCCGCTGCAATCAAAAAGGCAACTGGGGATAATGGAATCATGGCGGTAGTTGAGAGTAATCCAGTAGCCGACATTTGATGGGCATACAGAATCATGTACCAGGCTATCCATCCCCAAAAAACTATGCCAATCAGGTCCAACAACGCATCAAGTACGCCCTGGACTTTAACCGGGAAGCGATCGACCAGGAATTCGACCGCAATTTGTCCGTTATTAAAGGCGCAGTAGGCCAATGCCATAGCAACGGATAGGGCAGTAAAAACGTTAACATAGTCTGATGTTCCTACCAAAGAAAAGTTAAACAGTGTACGTAAAATGATGTTTATTATCATTACTGCCATGGTAGCGAAGATGAAAAAGCCGGCTATCTTATCTAGGAACTGACTGAAACGCTCAACTGCATTCGTAAAATTGTTCACAGAGATTCCCCCCGGTTATTTATACTGCTGGTTATATTTCTTAGCCAGTTCTTTAATTCGATCCAGAGTCTTTTGCCCATTCAACCCTTGTTTATCAAGGTTCTGGACGTATTCCTGCTGCACGGGAGTGACCCTGTCAATCCATTCCTGCTTTTCCTGGTCAGATAGATTAATAACCTCCATCTTTTGATCATTTACTGCCCATTTAAGAGCCTCAGCGTTTTGTTTATCCCAAAGACCCATAGCCACATCTTCGAAGTACTTTTCGGTAATCTGTTGGAAGATTTTCTGATCCTTGGGACTTAAAGCATTCCACTTCTCGTTGTTCATGGTAACGAAGAACAGAGTATTGTAAAGGAAAGGAGATTTGGTAATATATTTAGTTACTTCAGCCTGCTTCCAACCCTTTAATACTTCGTCCGGGCCTAGATTACCTTTAACCATGCCTTTAGAAAGGGCTTCATAGGCTTCCGATTGTGGCATGCCTATCGGAGTAGCTCCCAATGCGGACAGTGTTTCGGCACTGATTCCCGTAGCGCGAATTTCCATTCCTTGAAGGTCTTTAAGAGTTTTAACCGGTTTTTTAGTATAAAGATCTCCGGGGCCAGTGGTTAACACCATCAAAAGATGGGTATCTTGCACTTCCTTAGGGTTAAGCTGTTGAATTCCTTCCCAGGCCACTTTGCTGGCCGCTTTGGAACTGCTGTATGTTATGCCTGGCAGCTCAAATCCTTCACATACGGGAAAACGCCCCTTGGAGTATGAAAAGCAAGAAATACCAATATCAGTAACTCCTTTTTCTACTCCATCATAAATATCTGCGGCTTTAAGCAATGTTTCGCCCGGATAACTTGTGATTTTTACTCGCCCATTAGTGGCCTTTTCAACCTCTTTAGCCCAGGGTTGCACCAGTTGGGTTTCGGCCGGGTGAGTGGCCGGCCAAAAATGTGCCAACTTTAATTCTACAGTTTTAGTGGATTGCTGCTTGGTTCCAGAGGTAGGTTCTGTTTTCGAACATCCTGCCAGAATGAATATAAAAGAAACGATCAATAAAGTAGTTAGAATAGATTTGGATGCTTTGCGCCGTTGAGAACGGCTCGATTTGTTTTTCAACTTACTAACCTCCTTTAATTATGAACAATAAAAAAACTCCATATGGAGTTAGCTTTGGATGCAGAAAACAAAATACCCGGGACCAAGATTCCGGGTATACCGCATCCTTCCCTACCGTCCTTACCTTACTACCGATATTCAATTGTAAAAATTACCAGAAAACTACCATACTACTACAGGTCAACAAAGCTTAATCAAACTGTCAATTCTACATATAAAGTAAAATTCCTCCTTTAATAATATATTCGTTATGATATTTTTATAACGACGAGGACCCTCGTGATAAACATTTTTATATTATTGATGTTGAGCCAGCCTTATAAAAAAGCGCCAAATCAAGTATTTGATTTGGCGCTTGGCATTTATTAGTAATATTAAGGATTATTTCCCCACAAAAGTAGCCCTGCGGTTTTCCATGAACGCCTTCATGCCTTCTTTCTGGTCTGCGGTGGAAAACAAAAGAGAAAAGGCATTCTTCTCAGCAATTAAACCATCATCCAGATTTACATCCAATGCAGTGTTGATAAGACTCTTGGCCATTCTAAAAGCTACCGGAGGCTTACGGGTTAATTTCCGGGCCATCCTAAGGGATTCCTCTCTTAATTCAGCAACCGGCACCACTTTATTCACCAGACCGTAGCTTAATGCGGTCTGGGCGTCAATCATTTCGCCGCTATATATCATCTGTTTTGCTCTGGCTATACCTATAATTCTAGGCAGTTGCTGGGTTCCTCCTCCACCGGGAAGAACTCCGAGATTTATCTCAGGAACACCAAAGAGAGCAGTGTCAGCAGCAATTCTCATATCACAGGCTAGTGTCATCTCTAGACCACCGCCCAGAGCCAATCCGGCAATAGCAGCTACAGTAGGTTTAGTAGCATTATAAATCCCTTTAATTGCCGTATGTACCAGGGCAATAAATTTTTCGGTCTGTACCGGGGCATAATCAACCAGTTCCCTGATATCTGCTCCCGCCGCGAAGAACTTATTCTCTTCATTTCCGGCCAATACTATGGCTTTAACTTCATCATCCTCTTCAAGCATCTTGTTGCAAAGCGCTGTCTCAATCAAAACTTTGTCATTTATAGCGTTGAAACACTCCGGACGGTTGATCCGCACAGTCGCGATACCGTCCTCAATTGTAACTTTCAAGGTTTCGAAATCCATTATCATTTAACCCCCTTTTTTAACTCACCGGTTAAGGTTGAATGTAAGTCCGCTCAACTTGGCGGGCTCTATCTAAATTGCGGTTTCCGGGTGATTAAAATAATTGGCTGATCTTCCGCAAGCCTGACCCTGGAAACCCGCCTCCCCTGTTACTCTTTCACATCCCTCGAATCGTACTAAAACTAACCGGCATCTATAACCGCCTTGCTGTTATTGATAATCCAGACAGGAGGCAACAGTAATAATAAAAACTGGCCAATCACCTCCATATTAAAAATCCTGGTAATAATTTCTGCATTTAATTTTAAATACCTTCTGAAATATTTTAGTTTTCTGAAGTTATTGAATTTTGGATGTATAGTGATAATTCACAAATCTTCCTGAACTCAAGAACATGGGCTAAAACCGGTCCAAGTCGTATCCAGCCATGTTATAATCAAATCACCTGATCTATTTTGTTAGGGGGTGAAATAGTTCTACTGAAAAGTTAACTAACTTGTTTAAAGGGAGGGTAACATTTGAAACATACCAGGATTCTACTCGCAGTAATATTAGTACTTTCATTATGGTTTGTCGTTGGTTGCGGAAAGGTGGCAGAAAAGGCAGTTGAAAAATCCATAGAAACTGGTGTAGAAAATAGTTCGGGCAATGATGTAAAAGTCGATTTGGACCAAAACAAAGTAGAAATTAAAGATAAAGACGGTACTACATACACTTCCGGCGGAGAGCAGAAATGGCCCAAAGAAATGCCATCTGTCGTTCCGGAGTTTAAGTACGGGAAGATCATTGGAGTCAGCAATATAAACAGTGAAAAGGGCAAAAACATAACGTTATCTTTCGAAAGTGTAGACAAGAACGCTTACCAGAGTTACAAAAAAGACCTTGAAGACGCAGGCTGGACGATTAACATGACCAGCCAGTTTGATACCAGTTGGTCCCTGAGTGCCCAGAAAGATAAGCAGATGGTAACCGTCACTGGCGGTACTGACGATAGTGGTGCGCTATTAAATTATGCTGAAAATGTAGACCAATAAAGCTTTAATAGTTATGGGGTTCGGCCTTTAATCAGGGCCGAACCCTGAAAAATAACTATTTCAAAAGAGAGTGGTATTCATGTTAACGTTTGATGAATTTACTCAAATTGTTGAAGAAAATGTGGATTTAATACCCGAAAAGTTCTGTCGGGGACTTAATGGGGGGTTCAATGTTCTACGTGAAAGCAAGGGTGATGGCCAGTTTTGGACCATGGCTGAATACGTAGAAAGAGGTTGGTTGGGGAAGTTTATCCTTTTCTATTATGGGTCATTTCGTGCTGTCCTGGGAAATTCGCCGGTTGAGACATGGAAGAAGGAGGTACTGGATACTATTTTTCACGAACTGCAACACCATCTTGAGTCTCTTGCCGGAAGAGACGATTTAGCTCGCAAAGAATTGCAGGAACTGGCTGAAATATTAAATGGACGATTTTAATTACATAGGAAACAAAAACGACCAAATAATCATTTAAAGTGGCACAATAGAAGACAAAAGTGACCAAATACCCTCTGTAAAAGCATTCCTCAGATTATGGTACAAGCCGAAAAATCACATTGGTTGTCTCTTGGTTTACACCTGATAAATAAACATATACATAATATGGCGAATAATGTCGCCATATTGCAACATATACCCGAATAATGACCAAATAGGAAGTTAAATAGTGAAAGAAATTACAATGATGTTATCATTAGCTTAGTATTCCAGAGGAACAACAGAGAGAGAAAGGAGGTTACTTTTACGTGGATGTAGGAGGAATGCTCGCAATCGGCGCTGGGATCTCGGTAGCTGTTGGCGCTCTGGGCGGTGGTATCGGACAAGGGCTCGTCGGCGGCAAGGCTTTGGAAAGTATCGCTCGGCAGCCGGAAACTGCTGACCAGGTAAGGACTCTTCTCTTCATCACTCTAGCATTCATTGAAACACTTACGATTTATGGCTTGCTTATAGCATTCATGCTTGTCGGTAAGATTAAGGTATGATATAGTCGCTGCAGCAATGAAGTAGTCTAAAACAACCGGAGGGCGAAAGATGTAAAATACATCTTTCGCCCTCATGTATTTTTATTGAGTTATCCAGTAAATCCCGAAGTTGAATAAAAATGAGTTAGTATTTACGTCTTTCTCATATAATGATTTCGAAAGATTTTTATCATGTATTACTTTTTGAGGGGGTAACTTAATGCTGGATTATGGTCAGTCTCTGAAGTACCCTACAGAGGATGAGAACTGGATTAAGAAGGTAGTAATCGGGGGTCTTATTAACATTGTGCCCTTCGTAAATTTGATTTCGGTTGGCTACGCTTTGGAATCTATGCGGGCGGGGATCGATGGGCAACAGGTCTTACCCGAGTGGGATAACTGGGGCGAACGTTTTGTCAATGGCTTAATGGTAGCAGTAATAAGTCTTATTTACATGTTGGTTCCTATGGCAATTATTGTTGTGGGTACCCTTCTTGGAAGCGCAGGATCAGCCATGACCGGTTCAGGAATGGCTGGGTTGGCCGCTTTCGGAACTACATCGCTTATTGGGACGCTGGTTGCACTGGTGATAGGGTTTTTCCTGCCCATGGCAATAGCCAATTACGTTGCTCAAGGGAATTTCGGCGCGGCCTTTGAGTTTGGAGTTATCTGGAATAGAATCAAGTCAGTTATGAATGACTATATAATAACCTTCGTTATATATATAGTTGCATTTTTTATCTTGGGATTGTTAAACGTAATACCGATATTGGGCTTTATTATAATGTTATTGGGTTCTTTCTATTTATTAACCGTATTCAATAACATCTTTGGTCAACTCTACCGTTCATCTAATCAGTAATCTCTTAATGACATATAAAAACTGGGTTGTTAAAAACGGGCTAAAGCCCGGTTTTATTATGGACTTCTGCCCTGTCGGGGAATGATAATTCTTGTATCAATATATATAGT
>JBLMZW010000195.1:0-4496 GCA_050259035.1 Chitinophagales bacterium
GGTGTGTATAGTTGTGTCATTACGCCGCAAGGCTTTTATCATGGAGTGCTGTAAATGGACGTTAAGAGACTGTTGATTATTTAAAACAAGTGAGGTGTGGGGAGAAAAAATCTTTCGAATACTATTTTTGCCTTTATAAACGTATTTACATAATTGCTTGTAACTGCCGTATATACTGGGTCGGGATAGAAATACAAAGAGATTTATAGAGATAATCATATTTAAGGAGGTTTCTGAATTGAACAGAGAAGAAGGCCTGGCATTTTTACGTGAACATTTGAAAAATGAAAACTTGATCAATCATTCTCTGGCAGTGGAGGCTATCATGCGCGGCCTGGCGGAATATCTGCAGGAGGATGTGGAAAAATATGGGCTGACCGGGCTTCTGCATGATATTGATTACGATGTTACCTACGAGGATCCCCAGCGTCATTCTTTGCTGGCTGCGCAGATGCTGGAAGAGAAGGGCCTGGATGCGGATATTATTTACGCCGTCAAGGTACATAATGAAGTGCACGGCCTGGAAAGAAAGTCGCTTTTGGACAAAACACTCTGGGCAGCCGACCCGGCTAGTGGCTTTATTACGGCTGCCGCGCTGGTAAGGCCGGATAAAAGCCTGGCCGAGGTGCAGCTTAAATCACTGAAAAAACGCTTCAAGGAAAGTGCATTTGCCCGCGGTGCCAATCGTGAACAAATGCAAAGCTGTTCCGAACTGGGGCTGGAATTGGAGCAATTCCTGGCAATTGCGCTGCAAAGCATGCAAAAAATCGCCGGGGAACTTGGCCTGTAAGATTTAAATAAGGCATGCCTGGGAAGAATAATAGTGTGGATAATAAAATATATATCCCGAAATAATCTATATTAAGGGTGAAAACAATGTTTAATCGTGAATCAATATTAACCTATATGCGTCAGGAGAGCTATCGTCCCTTGTCCTATATGGACCTGCGCGAAGCGCTGCAACTGACCGACGAGGATGAGCCCCGCTTCAGTGAATACATGGGCAAACTGGAGAAAGAAGGGGAGATCGTACGTACCCGCCGGGATAAATACGGTTTGCCGGAGATGATGAATATTTACCGCGGTGTGATCAGACTCAGCCAACGCGGCTATGGAATTTTGATCCCGGATGAGCCTGGTACACCGGATATTTTCGTCTATGGACGCAATCTAAATGGCGCCATGCATGATGATCGGGTAATGGTGCGCATCCAGGAACGGGCGACGGCGGATCAGCGTCCTGAAGGGGAAGTGATCCGGGCTATCGAACGCGCCAGTCAGGAGCTGGTTGGAACCTTTGAAAAGGGCAAACAAACTATGCAAGTGATTCCCGACGATCCCCGTCAGATTTATCCCATTAACGTCAAGCCCAGCAGCAAGCTCAAACTCAAAAACGGTGACAAGGTGCTGGTGAAGATTACCCGCTACCCGGATAAAAACAAGTATCCGGAAGGAACCATTACGGAAGTATTTGGCCGTAAAGGACAGCCGGGTGTGGATCTGCAGATTGTGATCAAGAAGCATGGTTTGCGGGAGCATTTTCCCATGGGCGTAGTGGAGGAAGCCAAGAAAATTGCTGTGCCGGTAAGCGAGGAGGAAGTCCTGCGCCGCCGTGATCTGCGCGACCTGCAGATGGTAACCATCGACGGTGAAGATGCCAAAGACCTGGATGATGCTGTTTCCATTGAGAAAATCAGCGACGGCTATCGTCTGGGCGTACACATCGCCGACGTGTCCCATTATGTGCGAGAAGACAGCAAATTGGATAAAGAAGCCCTGGCCCGGGGGACCTCGGTTTATTTGATTGATAAAGTATTGCCCATGCTGCCCCAGGAACTATCCAACGGCATCTGCAGCCTGACAGCCCAGCAGGACCGCCTGGCCATTACCTGCATGATGGATATTGATCCCAAAGGCAAGGTCATAAAACACGATATTTTCAAGTCGGTCATTCATGTCAATGAACGCATGACCTATACTGCTGTAAATAAAATCATCACCGACAACGATCCGGAAATTAAGGAACGCTACCGTGATCTGGTGGATGATTTTCTGCTCATGAAGGAGCTTTCGGATATTATTCGTAAAGAGCGCAACAGCCGGGGAGCCTTGGATTTTGACTTCCCGGAAAGCAAAGTCATCGTCGATGAAAACAGTTTCCCGATCGAGATCAAACGCTTTGAACGTGGTGTCGGGGAAATGCTGATCGAAGATTTTATGATCAAGGCCAATGAAACGGTGGCGGAGTACATGTTCTGGCAGGAAATCCCTATCCTTTACCGTGTGCACGAAAAACCGGAAGGGGAATCGCTGGCCAGGTTGAACAAGGTGTTGGGCGTTTTCGGTTACCAAGTGCAGGAAAACAAAGCCGAGCCCTATGTCTTCCAGAAAATTTTGCGGGATATACAAGGAGCGCCGGAGGAAAATGTTATCTCCCTCCTGGTTTTACGTTCCATGAAACACGCCCGTTACATTCACCAGGCCCTGGGACACTTTGGCCTGGCATCCAAGTATTATTGCCATTTTACCAGTCCCATCCGGCGCTATCCGGATTTGATCGTTCACCGGGTGCTGTCCCTGGTCCTGGAAGGGAAAATGAACGCGAAAAAGAAATCAGCCCTGGAAGCCCGCATGGGCAAATACGGTGAACAATCCACCCTGCAGGAAGCCAAAGCGGAAGAGGCTGAGCGGGAGCTGGTGGATATCAAAAAAGCCCAGTACATGCAGCAATTCCTGGGCGAAGAATTCGAAGCCCGGATTGCTTCAGTACAATCTTTTGGCTTTTTTGTGGAGCTGCCCAATACCGTGGAAGGCTTGGTGCACATCTCCACCATTGCCGACGATTATTACGAGTTCAATGACCGAAACTACACCCTGATCGGCACCCACACCGGACGCAAGTTCTCCATCGGCGACGAGGTCGGGGTCCAGCTGGTCAGCGTTGATGTGGATGGCGCCAAAATCGATTTCGAACTGGTGTAATGCGACAGCGGGGACGGTTCTCGCTGTCGCAAATTTTCCGCCCAAAAAGCCTGAGAAATATTTGTTTCAGGAAAAGGATACATGAGGTGCAGGCGAAACATGTCACTGTGATTGAATTGACAGAAAGTCCAGTCTGGTTTACAATAACGATGTAACAAATGACGAAAACCCTGGCTTTGGAGTAATTATCCTACCCGAGGCGAGGGTTTCTTTTACTGAAAGAATTCCACTTTTGTTTTGTATGCTTAATAGAGGTGTAAGCAATGGGTAAAAAAGAAGGGATCAAGCCGGTGGTTGACAACCGCAAAGCCCGGCATGAATATCATATAAAGGACGTTTATGAGGCCGGCATGGTACTGGTAGGAACTGAAGTAAAATCCCTGCGGGCCGGGAAAGGCAATTTAAAGGATGCCTATGCCGTTGTCAAAGGCGGGGAAGTATGGGTCAACAATTTCCATATCAGTCCTTATGAGAAGGGTAACCAATTTAATCACGAGCCCCTTCGGCCTAAAAAACTTCTGCTGCACAGAAGTGAGATCAATAAACTGCTAGGAATCCAAAAAGAATCCGGGTATACGCTGATCCCGCTCAAGATTTATTTCAAAAACGGTCTGGCCAAAATGGACCTGGCTGTGGCAGTAGGAAAGAAGAATTACGACAAGAGAGAAGACATCGCCAACCGCGATGCCAAGCGGGATATCGAAAGGGTTATGAAAAGCCGCAATCAGTCGTATTAGGATATGCGAATTTTTATGCGGCATGGTGTAATCCTATAAATCGGTGCGAATGTAAGCAAAACGAAAGAATTCTCATTAAGATCCCTGACAAGGGCGAAAACAATGGCCAGATAATCCTAATAATACCTGCTGACAAAGGTGTTCCATGGTATTATGATAGTAGAGCAGTTAATCCCATTATTTAAGGGGGCGTAAAGGTTTCGACGGGGGATAGGATGGGTCGAGCAGCGAGCCGAGTTGTCGCCAGCTCGTTAAAAAGGTGAAAAATTCAAATTAACTGCAGAAGATAACTTCGCACTAGCCGCTTAATGCGGCTCGTCCGGCCAGATTTCCTAACGGTCTGGTGCAGGGCGTCACTTAGTTAGGGTACCCTGAAGCCTTCTTTCTCGAGGGGCTTTATGGGGAAATCAATCGGGGATAGCCTAAGGAAGCCTGTTCGTGGGCGTCTCGATGGCGAAACCCAAATCACGGACTGCGCTCGGAGAATCTCTTCTGGTCTTTCTTTCGGACGGGGGTTCGACTCCCCCCGCCTCCACCAAATCAAGACGCAATAATTGATACAATGAAGAAGCCCAGTATTATTGGGAATTAAGGCAATATTGCGATTAATAAAGCATCGTTTTCGGACGATGTTTTTTGTTTTCTGTAACCTTTTCGTTAAAAAGTTTAGGAATGTTAAAAGGTTTAAAGAACTCCAACCAATAATAACTTGACAAAATACTAAAGGAATCCAGTACCATTTAACGAATATACTTTCAAGGTCTTTACAAAAGGAGA
>JBLMZW010000196.1:0-9319 GCA_050259035.1 Chitinophagales bacterium
GACTTAACGGTTCCAGTGCTACAACTCCTGATATTTCAGGGAAACGTTTCATCAATTGGTCAGCTACCTTAGTCAAACGGGCTTTCTCAGAATGTGTATGAAAAATGACCATCAGTTCGCCGGTATTATATGACTGGCGCAGGGTTATTCCCTCTATGTCATCTGCCAGAGGATCTATCATACCTTGAATTGCTTGTATTATTTCCGGCCATCTAGCTGGAATAATTGAACAGTCTTCCAACTGTACGATCTTGTGGGAACCAGTTTCGTAAAAGCCTATCTTAATTCCAGATGAGGTCCTTTCCACATGAAAAGTGGCCTTGTTGCGATAATGATAGGGGTCTTCCATCCCAATTACCGGGTTAACGTCGCATTGAACATGCCCAATTCTCCGTAAAGAGTCTTCTACCAATCTCCGTTTCCAAACCAATTGCTCTTCGTAATTAATACACTGCCAGCAGCATCCCCCGCACTGATTGGCAGTACAGGCAGATTCAAGGCGGTGCGGAGATAATTTAATAAGCCGGACAAGTGTGCCCCGGCAGTAGTTCTTCGTCTTCCCCGTCTCCTCTATTTCGGCCAGATCACCAGGGAACGTGTTGGGAACAAAGTAAACCATTCCGTTTACTCGGCCAACACCCTCGCCCTGATGGTTAACCCCGGCTATTTCAATCTGCAGTGTTTCTTTGTCCATAAAGAGACCCTCTTTCGCGCATTATATATTAAGCAAGTTGGTTGTTTTCGCCCATTCCGCCTTACGAACACGGAATGATTAAGCCCGTTTTCCCTGCCAGGTATCCCGCCGGGCTAGTTCCCCATCTATACCGTTTAAGATCTCCCACTTTTTGAGGCTCCATTCCGGGCCCACCAGGAGCGCCCTTGGGCTGTCCCCGGTCAGGCGGTGCACCACCATCTCGGGAGGCAGGATCTCCAATATATCTACCACCAGGCTTATATATTCATCCCGTGTTAAAAGTCTAAAGCCCTGCTCCTGATACATTCTATCCAACCGGGTTCCCCGCATCACATGCAGAAGATGTATCTTTATGCCCTGCAGGTCCAGTCTTGCCACCTCTTTAGCCGTTTCCATCATCATGTCTCTGGGTTCTCCGGGCAGACCCAGGATTACATGCGCGCATACCCGTATCCCCCGGTCTTGTAAGTCGCTTACGGCAGCCAGGAAATCCTTAAAACCATAGCCCAGATTCATGGCCTGGCTGGTCTCCGGGTGGATGGTTTGCAGGCCCAGTTCCAGCCACAGGTAGGTCTTTTCATTTAGTTCCTGCAGGAGATCCATGGTCTCGTTAGGAAGGCAGTCTGGTCGAGTACCGATTGATAATCCCACTACACCGGGCCATTCTAAAGCCTGGTAATAGAGTTCCCTTAATTGATCCACCGGAGCATAGGTGTTGGTGAAGGCCTGAAAATAAGGCAGGTAAAGAGCCCGCGGCCATTTCTGGTGAATAACATTCTTAACCTGTTCGAACTGTTCATTTACATTAAGCCGGCGATCGCCGGCAAAATCACCTGAACCGGAAGGACTGCAGAAAGCGCACCCGCCTACTCCCTTGGAACCATCCCGGTTCGGGCAGGTAAACCCTGCATCCATAGCTACCTTAAAAACCTTGGCATTAAACAACTGCCTTAAATGATAGTTTAATGTATGGTAGCGTTTATTTCCCCAATTCTGCACTGATTATCCCCTATCCGGGGCCAAATGGCCAAAAACCCATCTGGCCACTTTCTCGCTGTATATCATCTCCAGGTGGTTGACATGCATTTCATCGGCGGTCAACAGCCTACACTTGCCGCGTACCAATGGTTCTGTATGTAGAGCACTCTCCACATATACCAATCCGTCACTGGGGGCTCCGGTCTCTGCAGTTAATCCCCCCATGCGGTTATTGTTCCCGGCCAGGAAAGCCATTTCTACCGATATCTCGAAAGCAGCTTGCTCCAATCGATCGATAAGATTGCCGCCATCCTCGATAGCGGCCTTTATGCCCGGTGAATGTCCCAGCAGTGTCCAGCCTCCATAATAGGTGGTTTCGACCTCCGGCTCCAGTGGATCCAATGGAATATCGGGAGCCCACCGGTGAAGCATCTGAGCCTGCCCGGCAAAAGTACCACCGGCATATAGGGATTGATGAGTGGTATCAACTATCATTCCCATGCTCCACATTTTATCATACACCGTAGCAGTATTCAGTGCAGCAAAATGGCTGGATGCACTGAGATAAGGATGACGGAAGAGCTGGTCAGTCCCCAGGTTGGGGACCCCCAGCATACATATCCGGCGTACCAAGTCAGGTTTACATGGGGCCTGGACCAATCCCTGCAGCCAACAGCGGCAGGCAATGCCACCTTTACTGTAGCAGACAATATCCAACCGGTCTTGCCCGGTCTCCCGGCAAATACGAGAAGCCGCATCGGCCAGTTGAACGGCCTGGGTCAAATTGTCACCATGAGGATGGGAAAAGGTAATGGCGAAAACTCTAAACCCTAATTCCGCAAGACTTCGGGCTAAACCCTGACCATTGGCACCCATGTCCAGAGTCCAGACGTTTCCGGTTATGGCCGCACCGTGAACCAGCAGGACCGGAACCTGGTAAAAAGCGTCCCCGACCGGTGCCCGGTGCAGTAAATAAGTGTAGGGTTCCGGTGTCGCAGTGCCAAATGCCTTAATTATGGCTGGATCGTCATGGCGGTTAACCGCGCAGAACCCTTCCTTTTTGCCTTTTAACTGCTGAACTTCAATTGTGTCTGTTCTATCCCAGTAAGGTATCAGGGAGGAAAAATGAAAACCTCGGTTAAAGCCTATCGCGTCCGGCCATCTTTTAAATTCCTCCCATAAAGGACTCCAGTGCATCAAATCCACTCCAAAACTCAATTAAATGTCTTGTTGCTGACTTCTTAAACTCAAGAAGGAGCTAATGTTTGACGATTATGGATTCGATTATGTAGCCAGCCGCCTTTAATTCATCCAAAATCTCTTTATTGTCAACCGAGTTGATTCTGACAATCAGAAGGTTAGAGTCATCATCGCTGTCGAGTTGAACTATGTTCTCAATAACTTCGTTATGACGGCACATTATATCGGCAATGTTCCTGATTACCTCCGGATCGTCCTTAACCTTTAAATTAATCCGGGTTCCCCGGCTATTGACCCCCAACATTTCCAGCAGGGAGTTTAAAATATCAACTACACTGATAATCCCGATAAGTTTCCCGTCATCATCTACTACCGGCAGTCCGCTGAGCTTATTCTCGCTCATTATTTTAGCTGCCTGCTCGATATAGGCATCCTGGTTTATAGTTACCAATTGCTGATTGGCTGGCAAAACATCCCGAACCTTGGTTTTGGCCATAACCTGGGTTTGCTGGCGCTCCTGCATTGGAACCACTGATGACGGAGCAGCCCGGTAGATATCTGAGCGCGTAATCATGCCTATCATCTTCCCCCGCTCGATAACCGGCAGCCTCCTGACATTGCGTTCCCGCATCAGCTTGTAGGCCTCTTCGATGCTTGCATCAGGAGATATTACTATAACGCGGACGCTCATCTTGTCTCTTACCCGCAAAATATACCCTCCTTCATTTATTTTTTTCTAGTGATAGAAAATATTTCTTGTGTTACTATTAAATAGATTTCCTCTTCATCATAGTATATGAATACACTTTTTACTAATCAATTCTTTTAGCATCGTTTTGGCAACGATCGACCCTTTCATTTTTATGCAAAGAGATCTCAATTATTAACCGGGCCATAAAAAACTAATTCATGCTGAGCCTTCGGGTGATATCAGGATGATTGGTTATTGATTACTCTACCCCTTTTAAGGGGATTCATCATTTTATAACAAGGGAGGAGATTCAAAATGACTAAAGAGTACAACGAAAACATGGAAAACCTGGGGCAAATGGTTTCCCGCAATCTCCAGCTGCTGTCCAGCCTTAACCAGAGGTACTGGGATGCCTGGATGGTCAACCTCGGAAGCGTCTCCTGGATGAATGAGCAGTGCGAATCCATGATGCGCAATTATCTGGAACAGAGAAAAGAAATACGTGAGGAAATGGTCAAGGTAGCGGAAGAAATGGCCGCCCAGCTGCAGAAAAACCTCGCCCAGGTGGAGGACATGGTGAGAGAAACCTGGGTAGCCAGCGTCGAGAATATCTCCATACCTCAAGTCCCGGGCTTCCAAAGCTACCGCGATCTGGTCAAGCAGGTTGACGAGCTATCAAAGAAAATCGAGGAGAACAAGTAACTCTTATCAATGAACTTTTAAGGTGGTTAGAGGTCTTAATTTGGACCTCTGCCACCATTTTTCATCAGAGGAGGAATAACATGTCTCAGTCATCAGACAATGAAAACCAGCGACAGGACGATTTAAACGTACCCAACCCTTATGAAGTCTGGAAGAAGATGTACTTCGCCGCTGAAGATGCCGCCGCCGCAACTGTCAGAGAGGCCATTAAAACCAAAGGGTTCGCCCAGACCATCGACTCGATGCTGGATAACTATTTGCTCCAGCATAAACTATTCACTGATTCCAGCAATAAGCTTTTAGACAAGTCTCCGTTTCCCTCGAAAGCGGATGTAGCCCGGGTGGCCGAACTGGTGATATCAATCGAGGACAAAATCGACCGTATCGAAACCGGATTTATAACCCAGCTCTCCCGCATGGTTCAGAACACATCCATTATGTCTGAAATGATCAACGGGCTAAAAAACCCGTCTGAAATGCTGGAGTTAAAGACCTCAGTTCAGAATAGCGAGGCGGTTTTAACCAGTCTTATTAACCGGGTTGAACAATTGGAACAATCCATCAATCGTTTGGAAAACCTCTGTACCGGGCTGAAATCCGAGCCATCTTCATCAGCATCTCAGCCCAATAAAAAAGGTAAGAATAATCCAGCAACCTGATCTCGGATTTAGGAGGAGGGGTTAAAATGCTTAGTTATACCATAGAAGAGATTAAAGTGGGTGACAAAGGCTCCATTGAAAAAACCGTAAGTGAATCTGATGTATATAACTTCGCCGGTATAACCGGAGACTTTTCCTGGCTGCACGTTAATGAGGACCGGTCTCGGCGGGGCCGTTTCGGTAAACGCATCGTGCATGGCATGCTTCTTATGGGAATGATTTCAGGAGTGCTTGGAACTCAGATGCCCGGAGGAGGCTGTATATACGTCTCTCAGGAAATCAAGTTTTTAAAACCGGTCTTCATTGGAGATACGGTTAAGGCCGAGGTCGAAGTTGTTGAGGTAATTAAAGAAAGAAACCGGGTTAAGTTAAAAACCGTCTGCACCAATCAAAATGGTGAAGAAGTCCTGGTAGGAGAAGCCACAATGATTCCTACTCTGTCGAAGGAATAGAAGAAGGAGGTCTGATCCTTGAAAAACGCGTTTCAAGCCAAATCCGCTGCCGAGATTGGAGAACTGCTGCAGGAGGGTTTAGATCAATGGAATAAAACCACCCAGCGCTGGATGGAAATCCTGAATGTTGATCCCCGGCCCCAGACCGGATGTACACCAAAGGATGTCCTTTGGCGTAAAAACAAATCCAAACTCTACCATTATCACGCCACTACACCGCGAAAATATAAGACCCCGGTACTTTTCATCTATGCCTTAATTAACAAGTCCTATGTCTTAGATCTTACTCCGGGCATGAGTATGGTAGAATATTTGGTGGATGAGGGATATGATGTCTACCTCTTGGACTGGGGCGATTTTGAATGGGAAGACCGCCATCTCTCTTACGCGGATCTGGTTTATGATTACGTGGCTCCGTCGGTTCAACGGGTGGCTTGGAATTCCGAATCACCGGAAGTAAGCCTGGTGGGGTATTGCATGGGTGGCACCATCGTTACCATGTACGCCTCGCTTATGAACAGCCCGGTAATAAAAAACCTGGTCTACATAGCTACCCCCATTGACTTTACTGACGCCGGAGTGTCCAGCATCTGGCTGGCGGCTCCCAGCTTCAACGCGGACCGGGTGGCTGATACGCTCCAGCTGATACCTAAGGACTTTATCGATATGGGGACTCGAATGTTAAACCCGGTTAACAACTACCTGGGTACTTACACCCGACTGTGGAAGATGTTAGATGAAGGTATGTCGGTTGCTTCATGGAAGGCTTTAGATAAATGGGTCAGCGACGGGATTAACTTTCCCGGTGAGGCATACCGCAGTTGGATAAAGGAATTCTATCAGGAAAACCGGCTGGTTAAAAATCAAATAGTTCTGCGGGGGCGCAGGGTTCAGCTGCAGAAAGTCAAGGCCCGCCTTCTGGCCATGGTCGGTCAGAGGGATCATATAGTCCTCCCTAACCAGACGGCGGCAGCATTAGACTACCTGGGCAGTACTGACAAGACTTATCTGGAGTTCCCGGTTGGACATGGCGGCCTGGTATTTGGAGGGGTAGCCCGCGACAAGGTATATCCGGCGTTGGCTCAATGGATATCCGAGAACTCAGACCCCTGGGTTGAATAGATACTTATTCCGTTTATAACAAGAAAGGTGGTCGGATAATTTGCTTATTTACGGCAAAGAAATCAGTCAACAGATGCGCACCGAGTTTACCGAATGGTGCGGGAGCCAGGACATTGAACTGGTTCTGCTGCAGGCGGGAGATGATCCCGGATCCCGCTCCTATATCACCGGTATCAGGAATTACTTAAAGGATTCTTCGGTTACCGTCAACCTGGTTCAACTGGACGCCGATGTGTCCATGGAAAAGGCCCTGCAGGCGGTTGAAGATTTAAACCGGAATCCTCGGGTAAAAGGTGTCATGATGCTGCGGCCCTGGCCTGCCGGAGTCGATGAATCAGCACTAATGGAAGCCCTTTCCCCATCCAAGGACGTGGAAGGGATTCACCCCATTAACCTGGGAAGACTCCTCAAAGGACAAAAGAGCGTCCTTCCGGCCACCCCCAAAAGCGCGGTTAACATATTAAAACATCATAACATCCCTATCAGCGGCAGACCGATCTGTGTGGTCGGCCGCAGCTATAACGTGGGCCTGCCTTTGGCCTTAATGCTGATTAAGGAAAACGCCACCGTAACCATATGTCATTCGAAGACTAAAAACCTGGCTGACATAACCCGTTCAGCTGAAATAGTAGTTCTGGCGGTAGGAAAGGCCGGGTTCCTCACAGCGGATATGATAAATGAAAACGCTGTGGTGGTGGATGTAGGAACCAATATTAACGAAGCGGGTAAACTGGTGGGTGACGCCGCGCCGGAAGCTCTGGAAAAAGCCGCTATAGCGACCGCGGTTCCAGGTGGAGTAGGGTCTCTGACCGTCGCCACCCTGATGGATAATCTCCGTATGCTTTGTTCTAAATAAGGAAATTAGTCTTCTGGTTTGTAGTGACAGATAGCGTTCAGGGGGCAGGCTGCACAGCCCGGTTTGCGGTTGGAGCATAACCTGTTCCCCAGAGCGTCGATTAAGGCATGATACTCGTTGTACAGGGGTACATCGGGTTTCAGCCGGCTCATGAAAAATTCCTGCATGGTTTGATAATCGACATCCTCGGGAAAGTACCCCAACCGGCTAAATATGCGCCGGGTATAAGCATCCACCACGAAGATAGGTTTTTCCGCCGCATATAAAATGATCGAGTCGGCCGTTTCCGGTCCAATTCCCTTTAAACCTAAGAGCCGACCGCGCAGTTCCTGAACTTCGCCATCCAACATGCGCTCCAGTTCCCCCCCGTGTTCCTCGACCATCACCCGGCAGAAGATCCTTAACCTTTCCGCTTTCTGAGTGAAGTAGCGGGTTGGTCGGACCGCTTCCTCTACAACCTCTACCGGAGCGTCAACCAGTCGAAAAGGGTCCATAAGATTCAATGATTTAAGATTAGCGATGGCCTTCTCAACGTTCTTCCAGGCCACACTTTGAGTTAGAATCGCCCCGATTACGACCTCGAAGGCCGTTTCCGCTGGCCACCAGTGACGGGGGCCATAATAGTCCAGAAGCAGCGAATATATTTCCATCAATCGTTTGGTGGTAACCTTCAATACCTTCAACTCCCAAAGAAACCGGTTATTCCGGAATATATAAAGTATACGCTTAAGCCTAAGAGGAACAATCCGCAAAGTACGATAATTCCCTGATAGATACGATCAGTTAAGAACCGCCGGCCGCTGGCTATAATTCCGGCCACCAGACTGTACCAGGCTATATCAGCTAAAATGTGCCCGGAATAAAAAGACACCGTACCGCCGGTTCCGGCCTTGATAGCTACGGTAATGTAACCCAGTCCAACGGTTGCCCACCATATGATCCAGTAAGGGTTGGAAACGCTGGTTAGAATTCCGGTGACCGGCAGGCTTACCACCCAGGGAATCCGTTCCGCTTTATCTTCGGTTGATTTGGCGGCAGCCGCTACGGGATTGATTGATACTGATACCCTGCCCTTGATGCCGTCCCGGATCATTCCCCAGCCCATAAAGAGCAGGAACCCGCCGCCCAAAATACCGATGGTCTGCACTACCGTCGGGGCTGTCAAATATGTGGACAATCCGGTAATTAAGGCCAGCACCAGAGTAAGTTCCAGAATGGCATGACCCACCATAATTAAAGGACCGGCTATGAATCCTCGCCGTATGGCCTCCCCGATAGTAACGGTTAAGACCGGCCCGGGCATTAAAGCACCGGAAAGAGCAACCAGAAACGATGTTGTAAAGATTGTTAATGAATCCATCCTACCATACCTCCCACAGACAACATTCTAACAGACCTTCAGATTTATTCGACCACCGAGCATATCATCTCAAAGTTCAGGGAATCAACCAATCCCCGGTTGGTTAGTCGCAGTTCCGGTATTACCGGGAGGCTTAACATGGACATGGTCATAAAAGGTGATATTAAATTGCACCCTAGTTCCTTCCACGCCTCATCCAGCTTAGCTACCCCTTCCGCCACCTCTTCCACCTGTCGATCCGACATCAGACCGGCAATCGGCAGGGGCAACTTGGCCAAAACCTTTCCGTCCTTCACGACAATCATACCGCCGCCTGCTTCAGTTAAAACGTTCCCGGCCAGGGCCATATCCTCGTCATTATTACCAATGATCAACAGGTTATGGCTATCGTGGGCCACCGTCGAAGCCGCAGCCCCTCCGGTTATTCCGAATCCTTTAACATAACCCAAACCATAGTTGCCGGGCCCGCCATGCCGCTCCATAACCATCACCTTGGCTATATCCCCTGCTTCTTGATACAGAGGCTGCCCATCCTTCACCTTCATCTCGATGATCCGGTGATAGTTGCCGATATGGGCCTCTATGATCTCCATCACATGAGTCTT
>JBLMZW010000197.1:0-8637 GCA_050259035.1 Chitinophagales bacterium
GATTGAATGGAGGTTTTAAAATGCCAACAGCACATATTGCCACCAAATACATAGCAATAAATCCTCACCTCTGCACGGCTTGTTGGGATTGTGTTGATCAATGTCCTAACAGTGTCATTGGGAAAGTACATTTCTTTCGGCATCAACATGCTCATATTGATAAAGCTGAAGTTTGTATTGGCTGCAAAAAGTGTGTTAAAGCTTGTTCGAAACAGGCCATTTCCGAAATACCACATTCTACTGATTCGCTATCTAAGCCCTATCATCGAAATATACATCGACATCGGAAAGTGACGGCCAATGTCTTTTGTAGCTATCAGGCTAATTCGGAAAGAGTTATTGAAATCGGCGGAACCAGATATGACTTTTTTGGGGTCTAACCCACTGAATAGTTTTGGACGAGGAGAGTTTAATCATGAATGATAATACAACTTTTCATTTTGCCGGGGAATACGACCTTAAAATCGAACAGACTATTCCTTGTTATTCCCTGTTCCATGAGGAGACCATTCAGATGGTCAGGTTATTCAACCCGATTCCTGAATCATGGCTCGATACAGGATGCGGAACCGGGACTTTGGCTTTTAAAGCTATGCCTTATTATCCTAACACCAGGTTTGTTTTGGCCGATCCTTCCGAAGAAATGCTGGCCATTGCCCGGAATAAACTTTCGAATGCCTTAGAAAGCAGTTTCAGTTTCCTTCAATCAGCAACTCAGGAAATAAATCATCCGAGCGAGAGTTATGATGTAATTACTGCGATTCAGAGTCATCATTATTTGGATTATTCAACCCGGGTTGAGGCCACAAACAATTGCTATCGCATGTTAAAGGAGGGGGGCATTTACATCACCTTTGAGAACATTCGTCCAACCTCCTATCCAGGCATAAGTCTCGGATTATCACGCTGGAAATCATTTCAGATTAACCGGGGCAAAAGTGAGGCTGAGGCCGAAAATCATGTTAAGCGATTTGACAAGGAGTATTTCCCTATCACCATTGAAGAACATTTAAAAATACTAAGAGAAGCAGGTTTCACCTCGGTGGAAATATTATGGGCCTCCTATATGCAAGCTGGGTTTTACGCAATTAAATAAGCAGGTGAGAAAGAGGTGGGTTTAATGGAATTCAAGGATTGTGTAGCATTTGCCAACGAGGTTAAGATCGCATGGTTGGCCACGGCTGAAGGAGATCAGCCCCGGGTAAGAGTGCTGGGTATGTGGTTTGCTGATGAAACCGGCTTCTATTTTCAGATCGGGGGAAACAAGGACGTTTATAAGCAATTACTGAGTAACCCCAAAGTCGAAGTAGGTTTTTACCGGCCTGGTGAAAATACGGGTACAGTGTTAAGAGTAGGTGGAGAAATAGAATTTCTCAGCGATCCAGAACTGAAGAAAAGAGTACTGGAAGACCGACCTTTTCTTAAGCAGTTCGGTCTGACACCTGACCACCCCGGGCTGGTTATCTTCAGGATTGCCAGGGGTCAGGCCCATTTTTGGACTATGCAGTCCAGCCAGGAAGCAAAAAACATAATACCGTTCGGATAAACGTAACGCATTTTAAGATAGAAAGCTATCAAAAACGGATATGGCAGCCCGGTTTCATCGGTTACGTATAAAACACGAGTCTCTAATCTTATTAAATAAAGATACGCATGGACAAGGATATTGACACCTGTTTTCCTGGTTTATATAATGAATGCAATATCTTAAAATAACGATGACAGGGTTCAGTAAGCTTATTCGTCGGGTAAGAGAGCCATCGGTTGGTGCGAGGTGGTCGAAACGGAAAGCTGAACTCCCCCTGGAGTTGCCGACTGAAATCTTCGGAAAGTAGGCTCGGACGGAAACTTCCACCGTTAAAAGGAAGGGGATATCGGACGTTTAGTCCCGCATCCTGTTAAGCGGGCGGTTGTAATGCCGCCAAAATGAGTGGTACCGCGAAGTAACCCTTCGTCTCATGTTTATGAGCGAAGGGTTTTTATTTTATCTATGAGGAGGTGGTTTCGATGGAAGCAGACCTTAGTGACCTTGCTGGTTTAAGCCTTATTTTTATTAACAAGGAGGTCTTTATTAATGAACAAATTGTATATCTTCGATACCACCTTACGAGATGGCGAACAGTCTTTAGGGATAACATTAAATGTGAATGAAAAACTAGAGGTGGGCCGGCAGCTGGTAAAGCTGGGAGTAGACGTTATCGAAGCAGGTTTTCCGGCTTCCTCTCCGGGTGATTTTGAATCGGTTCGGACTATTGCCAGAGAGGTTAAAGGGGCCACCATATGCGGCCTTTCCCGAGCCGTGGCCCGGGACATTGATTCCTGTGCCGAGGCCCTGCGTGAAGCCGAAATGCCGAGAATTCATACCGGAATTGCGGTTTCGGCGGTTCACATGGAGAAAAAGCTGGGGTTGACACCGGCCCAGGTGATAGAGGTTTCTGTGGCGGCAGTCAAACATGCCAAAAAGTATGTAAGTGACGTTGAATTTTATGCCGAAGACGCTTTTCGCAGCAAACGGGGATTTTTGGTGCAGGTCTTAGAAAAAGTTATTGAGGCGGGGGCTACGGTAGTAAATATTCCCGACACGGTGGGGTATGCGACCCCCTGGGAATACGCGGAGTTAGTTACCTATGTTAGGAACAATGTAAAAAATATTGACCGGGCCATAGTAAGTATTCACTGCCACAACGATCTGGGGATGGCTACTGCTAATTCTTTGGCCGGTATCAGGGCAGGTGCCACCCAGATAGAAGGAACTATCAATGGGATTGGCGAAAGGGCGGGTAATACTTCACTGGAAGAAGTAATCATGGCGATTTACAGCCACCGAAACAGTTTTGAGGTTGATCTCGGAGTCAATACCAGGGAAATCGCTGCTACCAGCCGGTTAGTTTCAAGAAAGACGGGGGTACCGGTACCCAGTCATAAAGCCATAGTAGGAGCCAATGCCTTCATGCACGCTTCGGGTATTCATCAGGACGGGGTGTTAAAGGAAAGAGACACCTATGAAATAATTAACCCAGAAATCGTGGGCATACCTCGCAATTTAATCATACTGAGCGCGCGTTCCGGCAGGCACGCCTTGAAGCACAGGCTGGAAGAACTGGGGTATGCTATACATCCTCAACAGCTTGATGAGATTTACCAAAAATTTATACAGTTGGCTGACCAGAAAGGAGAAATATACGACGAAGACCTGCATGCCTTAATGGGCCATGAAGCAACTGGCGATAATGGAATAACTATTCAAAAACTATCAGTAAACAGTCACGGGACCTCTTCAGCCTCGGCCATCATCACCCTGGAATTAGACGGTCAGGTTTATTCCGATGCCGCGTGTGGCAACGGACCGATAGACGCTGTTTTTAAAGCGGTTGACCGTATCGTGGGCAAAAAGGTTCAGTTAGAAGACTATAGCTTAAAATCTATAAGTCAGGGGACCGAAGCCCTGGGTGACGCCACTGTTAAAGTTCGTTTTGACAACCGGTTCTTCATTGGGCGTGGAATCAGCACCGACATTTTTGAAGCCAGTGCACGAGCCTATATTAATGCTCTGTCTAAGATAGCTAATATTTAAATAAGAAATCCCATCGGGCAGCCTTCCATAGGCTGCCTGATTCATTTCTGTGTATTTAATCAAGACTGAATTCGTCTGCATCCCAGCGATAATCAATCTATAGTCTGCGGCCTGAAATCATGGAAGTCCGGTAAAACACCGGTTCCCCGACCTTTCTTTGTTCCCAATAGAAATACCAGAAAACAAAAAGCTATATAAAACAATCCTTTGTTAATTTCAACCCTGCAAGTCATATTTTTTCAAAAAAGGAGTTAGGAAATAAATGTAGAATAATACTTTTTTGAAATAAAGAGCTAGTCAAGGAAGTGATAGTCTTGTTGCAGGGTAAGAAATGGGGAACGGCTCTGCTGCTGACAGCGATGCTGGTTATTAATATGCTTGCCATTGCTGTCTCACCCGCCGCCGCCTTTACTGATATAAAGGCAGGAACCAACGTTGATACATATACGAAATACATAAGCAGTAAAAACCTGATGACTGGTTATTCCGATGGCAGCTTTAAACCGGATCAAGCAATAACCAGGGCCGAACTGGCCACCATACTGGTCAAGGCCAAGGGGCTTAAGCTGTATAAACCGGCTAAACCAACTTTTAAGGATGTGAAACCCGGCAACTGGGCTTACTCATATGTTGAAACCGTTTATAAAGCCGGCCTTTTGAAAGGATATAAAGACAAATTCCGCCCTGCCGCCAAAGCCACTCGAGCTGAACTGTCCAATACTCTGCTTAATATGACCAAGGAATCAGAACCTAAAACTGACCTTCCCCAAAATATAAAGGATGTTAAGAATACTCATTGGGCCAAGAATAAAATCGCCGTCGCAATAGATGCCAATATTGTCCAGCCAATCAACGCCCAAAGTTTTGCCCCAAACAGGAACGCTACCCGTGCCGACACCGCCAGGGGTTTAGCCGTAGTAATGAATACCGCTCCCGAATACACAAAATCTGCATTGCCCATCACCTTGAAAAAGATAACAGGAACAGTAACCTATCAGGAGCACAATCAGCCAGGAATTAATATCACTGAATCCCGGTTATGCAGTACCGGGGCGACCATTACGACCGGTGAGAACTCAGAAGCACAGCTTTCTTTCCCGGATGGATCCAATATATTAATGAAAGCAAAAACCCAGGTAATCATTAAAGAAAGCCGAGGACAATCCTATCTTAAACAGGATGGAACGCAGGGAACAACTGTAGATTTCCTGGAAGTATCACTTACGCGGGGGCGCATTTTCGGTGCTATGGCCACCTCGTACTTTTTCGGCCAGTCTGAAAACAATACGGATACGGGTCAGAAGAAGGTAAAAAATAGCCAGCCTGCGGTCAAAGCAGCCGCGTCCTCCAAGCCTGCCGCGAATACATTACCCTGGTGGAAACAATCATCTTCCAAACGGGAGCGCATGAAAGTAAATATGCCGTGGGGTGTTGCGGCAGTCAGAGGCTGTTTCTGGTCCAATGCGATTACCGATGAAGGACAGATTACCAGCGTAGTTGAAGGAGGAAGCGATGATGTTACTGAAACTTCGGCTGGTCAATCTGTTTACCTGGGGACCGGAAAATTCGCTAAAATAACCAGTGCAAACGTTCCTCCGACCCAGCCGGCCCCCCTCTCAAGTGAGGAAAAGCGGGTTTGGCAGGAAGAGCGGGCCTGGGTAAATGATAGTGCCCAGAACATACAGGCCAACGCCCCGGCAGAATATGCAGCTCCAACGATGGCCGGGGAAACATATCAGGGCACTGGACAGATTTCCGCTCAGATCAATGTAGTTCAAGAAATAATGGATTCATACACCGAAAGTGTTTCGTCAAACAACAGTGATTCTGAAAACAGTTCAGGAAGTCCCAGCAGCGGTGGTGGAGACAGTGGTGGCGGCGGTGGAGACAGTGGCGGAGGAGGCGGCGGTGGTGACAGCGACGATCGCGTTGGAGACCCGCTGGGCACACCGGTGAAGATTAAGACTGGCAAACCTGTAACTTTTAAAAATGGCGTTAAACTGGATTTTGGCAGTTTGACCATATCTGACAGTGCAACCGTAACGGCCACTGAAGTCGCTTCAAGAGGGATCGCCGGTGACAACCTTGGCGATGCCATCGTGGCCGGTAAAGTAATGAATTTTACGTTTACAGATATGCCCGATAGCTTTCCGGCAGAAATATCCATACCCCTGAACAGCAGCGCAGATAGAAGTTTAGGGATATTCTATTACAATGGCAGCGGTTGGGAATATCAGGACACGACTATCAACAACGGTATTGCAACAGCAGCAGTATCACATTTCTCGACCTATGGAGTATTATCGGCCAAACAGACGGCGAAACCTACCGCCTCTCCTGCGGCAGGTGCGGTGACATCCGGCACCGCCATTGTACTTGCCTCGGAAACCTCAGGTGCGTCGATCTACTATACTACCGATGGAACTACTCCTACCAGAAGCAGCACGTTATATAAAGCAAGTTCCAAGCCCACCGTACCAGACGGCAGCATCACTATTAAAGCCGTAGCGGTAAAGGACAACCTTAGAAATAGCAGCGTAGTTCAATTCAATTATACCGGCACATCAAGCGGCGACCACAGCGCACCGGTATATCAGTCGGCAGCCTTGAGCGCCGATAATCAGACCGTAACCCTGACCTTTGATGAAGCCCTGGTCAACAATACTGCGGATAATACTGCTTTGAAAACGGCTGTTACCCTTTCAACCGACGGCGGATCAACCTTCCATGCTCTGGCTACAGACGACACAGTAAGCATATCTGGAAGTACCCTGCAAGTAACCTTCTCTGCGGCCTTAACTGAAGATTTCAACATGGTAAGAATCGCAGCCAACACCCTGAAGGATAGTTATAACAATGTGCTGACCAGCCAAATCACAACAGGTTTACTGGCGGAGAATCATACAGCAGCACCGGAATTGATCAATACCACTAATTATAGCACCCCGGTTCCCGGTTCAACGGTCGGAACCACCAGGATATCAAGTCTGACCCTGCCTATCGGGGCCGCCAAATGGCAGGTAAAAGTGGGTCCGGCGGCCTTCCCGGCTCCCGACCTGAACAGCACGGTGACCGGAACCGCCGACTATACCGCCGGGGCTGATATAGCGGCAACCGCCGGGCAGCACCTCCTGCTCCTGGCAACAGACGATACCGAAAAAGTAAAAGCATACGCCGATATTGAAATAGCTTCGGATATGATTCTTTCTGCTATTGACATATCGGGATACTTTACCGACGCCAACTTCAAGCAGGCAGTATGGGAATGGCTGGGGAATACGGGCACCCCCGGATCTTTCACCGAGCAAGATCTTATTGATCATAGTGCCGGCAATTCAACACTTGATGTAAACAGCAAGACCATTGCCAGTTTAGCTGGCCTGGAATACTTCCAGGAAACAGGACTGAAGACATTGCTCTGCGAAGATAACCAGCTAACCAGTTTACCGGATTTGCCGCCCAGCTTGACGAATTTACACTGCGATGGTAACCAGCTAACGAGCCTCCCTACATTGCCGGCTAGCCTGACATATTTATACTGCGATAATAACCAGGTAACGAGCCTCCCCGCTTTGCCAGGCAGCCTGTCAGTGTTGGGCTCATCCAGAAACCAGCTGACCAGCTTGCCCAGTCTGCCAGACAATCTAACTTATCTTAGTTGTGCTATTAACCAGATAACAAGCCTGCCTACATTGCCTAATAGCCTGATACAGCTGCAATTTAATGACAATCAGATAACGAACCTACCAGCATTGCCAGATAGCCTTACGGAATTGTACTGCGATAATAACCAGATAACGAGCCTCCCCACCACATTACCAGACACCCTAACGAACTTGTACTGCAGTGGTAACCAGCTAACGAGCCTCCCCACATTGCCGGTCAACCTGAATGGATTATACTGCTATGTTAATCAGCTAACGAACCTGCCCACATTGCCGGACGGCCTGACGGACTTATCCTGTGGCAATAACCAGCTAACGAACCTGCCTACATTGCCGGACGGCCTGACGGACTTATCCTGTGGCAATAACCAGCTAACGAGCCTCCCCACATTGCCGGCCAGCCTTGCGGGTTTGTTTTGTTATAATAACCAGCTAACGAGCATCCCTACATTACCGGCTAGCCTGAATGATCTGCAATGCCACTATAATTTCCTCGACGTATTTAACCCGGGTACATCATTATATACAATGCTTAGTGGTTTCACCGGAAGTAAAACTATCACTCCCCAGTGCAGGTATTACTACATAGGAAGCGCCAGAACGATTTTATCAGGAGAAACGAGCCAGTTGGCCGGTTCTGAGCTGCCCAAGCAGGATTCATCGGATGGCAGTGCTTGGAGGACTAGTGAATATGGTAGCATCAGTGACTTCACTTTCTTCAGTTCGAACGAAGGAGTGGCAACAGTAGACAGCAACGGACTGATCACCGCACAGTCAGCAGGAAGCTGCAGCATCTATGCCAGGTATAAAAATATTGACAGCGATTTCACGGCGGCAACCATTCCGGTAACAGTCAGCGATGGAGGTTCGCCGGCACCGGCGCTGAAAGCGGGGACAAACTACAGCACCCCGGTTCCCGGTTCAGCGATTGGAACCACCAGGATAGATATTCTTAAACTTGGCAAATACGCTTCATCGGCAACCAAATGGCAGATTAAAGTTATGTCGGGAGCTTGTGCAATTCCTAAACGCGATGGCAAGATTGCCGGTATTGATTACAGAGACTATTCAGTTGGAACGAATATTGTCATATCTGCCGGTCAGCATATTCTACTTTTGGCCACGGATGATGATGGCAACATCAAGGGCTACGCAGACATCAAGGTTACCCCTGATATGATTGCATCTGCCCCGAGGATAACCAGAAAACAAGTTCCAATCAGTTTGCCGGGAAAAATAATAGCAATTCCCGAATAGCCTAAATCTAATCGAAGTTGAAGGTATCTACCGTTTCCAACGAAGGTTTGATAATGGTCATATCGGAGACCGGAAGACCGACCATAATCGCGCTGCGAACTTCTTCCAGGGATGCCCCGTACCACCTGGCATTTTTGATTG
>JBLMZW010000198.1:0-10584 GCA_050259035.1 Chitinophagales bacterium
CCGGGGGTTGACTATCCAATTGTTGGATTAATAGACACCGGCATCATCGAAAATCATCGGCTCTTGGAACCCTGGATCTATCAAAGGGTTTCATATATCCCTAACGAGTATAAAAATCATAAGCATGCTACATTCATTGGAGGGATACTAGCTTCTGGTGATACCTTTAATCGATACAATCATCACTCAACGGGTTTGGAAGGTGTAAAAATCCTTGATGTTTGTACAATCCCAAATGATGATCCCAACCAAGCATCTGTCGACTTCTTATCTGAAGATGATCTCATTACAAGGCTAAGAGATGTAGTGCCCCAATTCAAGAATCAAGTTAAGTTTTGGAATCTATCATTAGGGTCAGATACAACATGTAGTTTAGATTCTTTTTCAGATCTAGCAATTGCGGTTGATTCAATTCAAGCAGAAAACTCAGTCATGTTCGTAATAGCTTCTGGCAACGACGTAAATCTTCCTGTTCGGGAATGGCCTCCGCAACCCATTATTAGGGATAGAGATATATTATGCCCACCGGCGGATTCACTAAGGGGGATGACTACCGGATCTATTGCTGGCATCGATAATCAACACACAGTTGTTAAAAGAAACCACCCATCCCCGTTTAGTAGAAGAGGTTTTGGTCCAAATTTTGTTGTCAAACCAGATCTTGTTACCTACGGTGGTAATTGTAATGATAGAATCCAACCATGCAATAGTGGGGTTATTTCGATTGATGAAGCAGGGAACTTGGTCGAAGGCATTGGCACAAGTTATGCTGCGCCTTATGCTACTGCACTAATTGCGTCTATATATAAAGCTTACGGTGGACAGATTTCATTGAATTTATGCAAAGCCTTGGTACTTCATTCCTGCTATCATCCGGAAACCCTTGGTGTTCCAGATAGGAATGATATGCCATATTACGGGTTTGGATTGCCTGGGCACTTCTCAACAATCTTAACTGGTACTCGTTCTAACGCTACTATAATTTACGAACATCAACTGGCAGAAGGAATGGATATCCAAATACCTGATTTCCCATTTCCGAATTGTTTAGTAAGGAACGAAAAATGTTATGGAGAAATTCTCATGACTTTGGTTTATGATCCTCCTCTTGACGCCAATTATGGACTCGAATATTGTCGCGTAAATATCGATGCAGCTCTTGGCCGTTATTCTCAGAAGATCGATAAAGACACTGGAGAGATAAAGGAAGTCTTTAATGCCGAAATACCGCACTTACCTCAAATCAAAGCGAGGGAAACTAAAGACTTATTTGAACGACGTTTGATTGAATATGGATTTAAATGGTCTCCTGTAAAAAGATACTATAAGAAACTAAACGGAATAGAAAATAAGAGATGGGGATTACAAGTTAGGATGCATGTTCGTTCAGAAGAAACAGGAGTTCTTGCGCAATCATTTGCATTAGTAATTTCTTTTCGTGATCCAACAGGTGGCGACGTATACGGGGATCTAAGGAAAACAATTAATAGACCATCTATGGAGCTTAGTATTGAGGAACGGATAAAAGCAGCTCTTGGAGTATAGGGGGCAAATATTCGAAAACGGTCGTTCAAATATATATGTATTTATTGGGGGAGAAAGGCGGAATGTATGAAGCTTGAATTATCGTATTACATCCCAGAAACGTGGTTCCAGTGTTATATTTCTTTCCTAGTCGTTCGGTGTGCAGCCCACTCATTGTATTCCTTGATAATACCGTGTTTAGCTAAAGCCAGTTTTCTTAATCCTCTTTGATACAATGATGTACCAGTATTATAAAGGAGGAGTGTTTCTGTGATACCAGAACCCTATAATGTTTGGCCTATAGCAATGTCGAAAAACAAAGCCGCAAAACTGTTGGGAATCGATCGCAAAACCCTAGCAAAGAACCAGGAACTTCTAAACCGATGTTCGGAGGTTATAGGGGATAAGCCTAAAATCATACGTGACCGGCTGCTCAAGGAACTAAAAATTATTTAATTTAGCCTGTTATAGTTCAGTAATAATGGACCAGAAAGAATTAGAAGGGAAACGGGGTTATAGGGAGAGATCAAGAATAAATTACTTCATATTTTTACCGGGAGGATAAGCTATTCCGTCCCCGATCGGGGCGCGATCTAGAACTCCTAGGAATTCATAAAATCTTCCATGAATTCATCTATTCCGCTTGATTGTCTTGTAATTATATTGGCCAATCGAAATAACTCAACTTGATTTTCCTTTTTAGTGTTTAATATTATATAATCTGTTCTCACATCTTTTTTAATAATTAAGCTGAACCATTTTTGTTCATTGGCGTTAATTAGTGTTAAAAATATTATTATGCCCTGTTTATGACTTAGAGCGTACGATGATTTTTGTTCGACATAGTCATCAAAACTTTTTAAAAGATTTTCAAGTTCTGCATATATTATGTTCCTACTCGCCTTTTGTAGTATTGTCCATTGAATCTTATTTTCAGTTGTTTTCTTTATTAGGTCATTAATAAACTGCTCATTTGTTGCCATTTATAACAACTCCTCTCTCGGGTTCTTACAACTACTGATAAAATAGGTTAATAGAATGCAAAGCTTTTGTGTATTCATATTTTTTATTTCTATTTTTAATTGTCGCTTAATCATAAATATCTGGTACTTATCAACGATGCTCATCAAAGTCGTATAGTTTTTATAATCATTAACTAACTCAGTTATTTGGGATATTAACTTTTCATCAAGCACCCTATCTTTCGTTATAAGATCTCTACAACCTTGAAACTCAGTTACCATGGCTTCTCTTTTGGAATTAAATCTTCTAATCTCGCTTAACCAAAGTAACTTTCGTCTAAGATTGCGCGTTAAAAGTATCAAATAAGTACTAAGCAGAAATCCCACGATGCTTGCTATAGTGCCTAAACCCGTAACCCAATTACTTTTACCGAATTCCTCTAAAATTTCTTTCATGGGATTTCATTCCTTTATATAGTGATTCTAATTTATTCTAAGTTTCATTTAAATTTCCTCTTTTTTTATTTCCTGTACATACTCCATTAAATCCCCTGGCTGGCAATTAAGAGCCGTACAAAGCCTATCAATTACTGAAAGATCTATACGGGTAATCGAGTTATTATAGATTGAATAAAGAGTGTTCCGGTTAACCTTGCTTATTTTTTGGAGTTGGGGTACTTTCATTCTGTCCTTCTCAAACATTATCCGATCTAGTTTAAATGTAATCATCTAATCCCTCCTTTAGTGTACATTATAACCCAATGTTGGCAAAAAGAAATAACATTAATGTTATAAGTACAAACTTCACTTGACTATTAATTCTACATAAAGTACTATGAAGTAGGTACATTATACAGGGTTCATTGTATATTAAAGGGAGGTTATAATATGTCGTTAACTATTCTTAACCAACACATTAAACTTTGTACCAGGCGGCTAGAACTGGCCGAAGAAGCCCTTGGGGCCACAATGGAGGGTGATTACGCCCAAGCCGATAGGTGCACTCAGGAAATTGAAGAGACTACCATCCAGATTGAAGAATTGAACAAGGTCATGGATGAAGGAGCCCCCAATTCCGGGGAGACCTCAGATTTGAGGAATAAAAAGGTGTGCTGCCCTGATTGTGGAGCTGATCTGGAGCCTCGTATTCATCAACAAATGGTTAACCCCTTTGAGTTTAACCTTTACTTCTATTGTACCGGCCGCTGTCATGTGGAAGCCTGCACTCGGTTAGATTTAACCCCAGAGAAAGTCACCAACGGAACCCCTAAATTCTGTATACCGCTGGAGGGAGGGCTTATTGACCTTGAGGAGACTATATCCACAGCAGCGGCTACGATAGAAGTTGAAAGGATTTTTGCTCATACGCCCATTAACTTTGTTCCTCATGACTTAGTTATGAGTGTTTACGACCGTATTCAACGAAGATTTAAAAGTAAGCACTTTGGCCTTGATGCCATTTATCGAATGGGCTGGGTATATGGAGTTAGGGCTGAACGTGCCCGAAAAAAAGGCGGTCAGGAGGGGCGGTATAATGGCAAGTGTAGTTGATGAGAAGACTATTATGTTTCGGAACCTACGCGCTGAAATGGCCCGGCAAGGCCTAAAAAGAAAGACAACCGCATCAATACTTAACATATCAACTAAATCAGTCAGTAGTAAGATGAGTGGAAAAACCGAGTGGACTAGATCAGAAATGGTTACCATCCAAACCAAACTATTCCCTAATTTAACTTTGGATTATTTGTTTGAAACAGAATATTAAGGACCGGACACGGTCAGGGCCTACAGCGAGAGCCCGGGCTAGGACGATAAACCTTATATTGTTTCGTTTTTTCCCATAGCGTTTTCTAAATGATATAAAGGAGTGGATCTTATGGCGGTTAAAAAGAAAGCCAATGGTGAGGGAAGCATATGGCAGCGACCAAACGGAACATGGGTAGCTCAGGTGAGTTACATTGACCCTATAGACGGTAAGCGTAAAAGGAAATCTGTATCAGGAAAAACAAAGCAGGAGGTATTGAAAAAAAAGCGTGGGCTAGAAGTTACTAAAGACGCTGGCAGACTCGTAGATAACGGTAAGCTCACCCTGGGGCAATGGTTAGACCGCTGGTTGGAAGTATATAAGAAGCCCGCATTAAAATATTCAACCTGGTTTTCCTATAAGCAGCTCGCAGATATTCATATCAAGCCCGTATTAGGCGATAGGCAACTTGATCGGTTGCAAGCAAATGAAATACAGGCTTTCTATAATGCTCTGTCTGATTCAGGTCGGATTATCATAAAGAATAACGGACAGCAGGTAAACGGAAAATCTGCCGGACTTTCGCCACAAACCATAAGAAACTGCCACAACGTGTTAAGAGGGGCGTTCAACCAGGCCTATAAAGAAGCTTTAATACAGTGGAATCCAATATCAGCAATCGAACTTCCTGCACGTGAGAGCAGGGAAATACAGCCCTTTACTGCTGCGGAGGTCACATATTTCCTTAACGCTATCAAAGATCATGAGTTATATGCCTTGATTATTACCGATTTGGGAACCGGTTTAAGAAGGGGAGAATTGCTGGGTCTGCAGTGGTCAAATGTAAATATGGAGGAAAGAACTGCAGCTATACGACGTTCACTAATACAAATAGGCAGCGAGATCCGGTGGCAGGACAGTGTTAAGACTAAAGCAAGCAAGAGCACTGTAACATTACCTGGTGAAGTAATTAAAGTATTAAAACAGGTAATTAAACAGCAGGCCCGGAATAAACTCCTACTTGGAGAAGCCTATCAAGATAATGACTTAGTGTTTTGTAGGGCAGACGGGACCGCGTACCGACCCGACTATATTTACCACCAGTATAAGAGACTTTTGGCAGCGAATAGTCTACCTGATACTACATTTCACGCATTACGACATACTTTTTGTACACTCTTACTTGAAAGCGGGGAGGATCTGGCAACGGTGTCCAAGCTAGCACGACATAGCAGCGTATCAATTACCGCTGATCTCTATGTGCATAAGACCCAGACTATGCAGGAAAGGGCCGCGAATAGAATGGATGCAATTCTGACGGGTACAAAGCAAAACTCAACCCAAATAGTAAACGCTCAGAATTAAACCCCGGTTGCATCACGGTTGCAACAATTGCTAAAAACATAAGATAACGTAAAAAATGCCGGGGCCTAAAAACCCCGGCATTTCTATTGTTTCTTATGGCAGGGGAGAGAGGTCTCGAACCCCCAGCCCTCGGTTTTGGAGACCGATGCTCTGCCAATTGAGCTACTCCCCTGTACTGCCGCAGCTTGTATTCTAGCATAAGATTGGGACCATTTCAACTGCACTTATTCCGATATACTGATTACATTCAAATAAAATGTCTGTTTTATTGACCTAGCATGAATTTGCCATTAAGTGATTCTTTGCTATGATTATATTGGAATTTAGATGTAATGTGAATTTAGATAGGAACGCAACTCTGCTTAGCTGCATATGGTGGATTGAATCTAAAACTAAATCCCATTATTGATTATAGGAAAGGTGCGATTAATTATGCGTATTGCTGTCCTTATGGGAGGCAAATCGAAGGAACGAGAAGTATCACTGCGAAGCGGAGATGCCGTGGCTAACGCTTTAGAAAAAAAGGGACACCAGGTTGAGCGAATAGATGCCGCTGATAGTCTAGCTGCACAGTTGGAAAGATTTAATCCAGATGTGGCCTTTATAGCACTTCATGGCAAGTTTGGTGAAGATGGAACTGTTCAGGGACTACTTGAGCTAATGAACATTCCATATACCGGTTCAGGAGTTGCTTCCAGTGCTATATGTATGAACAAGGTACTGACAAAGAGAATATTAACGTCGGAAGGAATTCCTACCGCACCCTATCTAGTTCTTAATCGGCTTCTGGAGTCCAGCAGCCCGTCCGAGTTTTCTTCCCGGATTATAAAAGAATTGGGGCTTCCGGTCGTAATAAAGGCAGCTACTCAGGGCTCGACTATTGGAACCAGTATAGTTAAACATGAAACCGCGCTGGAAGAAGCAATTACAGAATCACTTGTTTACGACCATGAAGTTCTGGCAGAAAAGTTTATCGCGGGTATCGAGGTCACGGCTTCCGTATTGGGGAATAGGAATCCGCGGCTTCTACCTTTAATAGAAATTGTTTCATCCAGTGGGGTTTACGATTATGAATCTAAATATACTCCTGGGGGGAGTTCTCACATAATACCGGCACGTTTATCTAATAATGTTACGGATATAGTTAAAGCCATAGCCATAAAAACCTTCGCCGCCCTGGGGTGTAAAGGATTAGGCCGAGTCGATATTATAATAACTGATCAGAATCAACCGCACGTTCTGGAAATGAATACAATACCGGGAATGACGGATCTGAGTCTATTTCCGGATGCCGCTCGTCACGCGGGAATTAGTTTTGAAGACTTGGTTGAAGAGGTTGCAAGATTGGCCCTGGAGGAAACACCCTAACACATTCGGTGAGGTATTTTTATGACCAATTTTTTACCTGCAGGTATAATCAATGATCGACTTCAGGAACTTCTGGAGGCGGCGGAAAAACTACGGCAGGGATTGGACGACTCAGACCAAAAAGATGAGCTGAAAAACCAGGCCCGGGTTGTCCAATCACTGGCTCTGGAATTACATGATTTTCTTAGCACCTTTTCGTGCCAGCCCTTGATTTATACCGGTAAAGGTACCACGGAAGAAGTAATAGATCGATTAGAGTGGGTTTTGACTTTTTCCGATCTTCCTCAACTCCCTGCAATAAAAAGAAAAAGAGGTCGCCCGCGTAAAAGGTTAATTGAAGATGCTATGGACCCCAATAATGGCTAATAATTATAATCCATCTATTTCTCAGTAGAAGGATGTGAACGTTCATACTATACTGTGCAGATTTGCGGGACAGGCTTATCAAGATTTCTGGGATGGGTTATAAGGCATATAAAAGCATTTCCGGCGTATATCAGATGGAGCATTATTTACTTCATATAGACCATATTCAAAGTGATCCTTTCGCCGACCCTAGCAGGATGAGAATTAAGATCCCCTGGGATTATTCCGGGTATGATCCTGAGATAATGAGTCTTCGATCTAGGGCTTTAGCAGCCCTTGACTTTATCTCCCGTAAGACTTCAAATGCTGCAGCAAATCTTTCCCGCCATTCAGGACTCGGTAACAGCGGTCGAGTTATTGTCGATAGCGGTCGCCAGCAGATCCTGGAACGAACCAGTGTTACTTTTTCTTCAGATGGTATTGAACTGCGGCTAAGCATGGGATTACCAGCAGATGGGCGACGGGTATTAGGCAGGGAAGCAGAAAGAATGCTGGTAACTGATTTAAATTGTATTATTGAATCCGGGGTTAGGCTTCATGACAGTGATAAACCCAAGTTTAATCGTTGGATTAATACCGCGGAAGATCAATCAATCTTACGCCAGCAAATAGAACAAAAAAAACTTGTAGCCTGGATTGCTGATGGGGCAGTTTTAGCCCGGGCCAGTGGGATAGATGATCGTCCTATGTCAACAGATCGAGTTATCCCTTTTTACTCACCACAGGAACTGGAAGTACTTCTTGAGACTTATCATCATGGAATCATTAGAGGATGTGGTATTCCTGCTGGGGTTACTTTGATAGTCGGGGGAGGGTACCACGGAAAAAGTACACTTCTTAGAGCCCTCGAAAGAGGAGTATACGATCATATTCCTGGGGATGGAAGAGAAATGGTTTTCTGTGACCCGACAGCCGTAAAAATTCGTGCTGAAGATGGGCGCCGGGTAACCGGAGTTAACATAAGTAGTTTTATTGACAACTTGCCAATGTCTCAAGGAACAGAATCTTTTAATAGTGAAAATGCCAGCGGCAGTACTTCGCAAGCGACTAACATAATAGAGGCATTAGAAATGGGCTGTCGCGTTTTATTACTTGATGAGGACACAAGCGCAACCAATTTTATGGTCCGTGACGCTAGAATGCAAAGACTGGTAGAGAAAGATGGCGAGCCCATAATCCCATTTATCGATAGGGTCAGGCAACTGTATGTTGAGAGGGGAGTATCAACTGTAATAGTTATAGGTGGTACCGGTGATTATCTTGATGTGGCCGATAATATAGTGAGGATGGTCGATTATCGGGCCAAATCTGTGACCGACGAAGCGAGAATCGTAGCCCGTGAACTGCCATGCCAACGTTTGGTGGAAGCGCCCGGCAGTTTTCCTGAAAGTACCCCCCGGATTCTGGGCCGAAATTCTCTTGATCCTTATCGAGGAAATCGTATTAAGGCACAATCACGAGGAATAGATACCATATTCTTTGGCGATGAAATAATGGATCTTTCGGCGGTAGAACAATTAGTTGACCCCAGCCAGGCCAGGGCTATCGTAGAAATTATTCTTTATTGCAGTGCGCATTTTCACGAAGAAATTCCTATTGCCGAATTAGTTAATAAAGTATACCGGGTAATTCAAAAGGATGGACTTGATAGAATTTCAAGATACTATGGACAACATCCGGGTGATCTCGCTTTACCTCGAAAGTTTGAAGTCGCGGCTGCCATAAACCGTCTGCGGACCCTGCAAATAAGATAGGGTCGCGTGGTTGGTTCTGATATAATTAATTCATTATCCCAGGTACGCCACAAGACAATTCACTGGCAAATATAAATAACTGAGAATGCATTTTTATCTTCAAATAGCATTCGTATAACTACTAAAAGCACCCCGAATCACACAGTTTCAACTTTAGAGGAATGCTATTTGATAACTCTATCCGATGTTGTTTTAAGGCACCATGTAACAGGGTATTAAACAATTGTTTATTTCGACAAACAATATTATAGAATTCCTAAATATGACTTGATTTCTGGTGAATAACATTCAGACCGAGGAGGGATAGAATTGCGAACAGGGAATAATCGTGGGTGGATTCCTATTGTAATAATAATAACGGTTCTAATTTTATTGTCAGCCATACTTCGAATTTACGTTGACTGGCTCTGGTTTAAATCAATTCTCTTTAACAACGTTTTTGTTGTTACTTTAGTTAACCGTTGGGGTTTAGGAATTCTTGTTTTTTTATTTGCATGTTTGTTCATCTATATCAACCTTATGTTAACCCGACGTTATCGACAAAATGATGATTTTACAGAAGACGGAAGGGAAATCATATATGCGGAACCGCCGTCTTGGGCTAATATAATTAAGTCACAGGCAGCCGGTTGGTTCTTCTTTATCACCGCTGCTTTTATTGCCTTCATAATCGCCTCCATTGCAGCCGATAATTGGCTGATTGTACAACAGTACCTACACGCTGTTTCTTTCGGATTTAAAGACCCTATTTTCAGCCGAGATCTATCTTTCTATATATTTGATCTAAGGTTTTTTAAGTATATTTACGGCATAATAATGCCCACATTGGTTGTTACCATGGTTCTAATTGTTTTGGTCTATAGTTTGACAGCCGCCCTTGATTTTTTCTCAACAAACTGGAGAGATTTTAACTGGCCAAAGGCTCATGTAGCAGTACTTCTATCTTTGATTCTTCTGCTTAAAGCCTGGGGATATAACCTCGCAACCTATGGTATTCTTTATTCTTCTCGGGGTGCGGTGTTTGGCGCAGGATATACTGATATACATGCCCGTCTATTCGCTTACAAGGTATTACTAGTTGTTACGGTGATTGTTGCTCTAATAATATTGGTGAATTTATTTATACGAAGATTAAGCTGGATAGCTGTTGGTTTGGCCGGATGGCTGGCGGTTTCTATTCTGCTGAATGGATTGTATCCCGGAATCGTACAAAAGTTTTCTGTGGAACCTAACGAGTTTAACCGGGAAAAACCTTACATCCAAAATAATATAAAATTCACCCGTATGGCTTATGGCCTTGATAGAGTTCAGACCAACCCTTTCAACGTTTCCTATAACCTTACCAGAAGTAATCTGAAAGAAAACCAGGCAACCGTACAGAATATTCGTCTTTGGGACTGGCAGCCGCTTAAACAAACCTATAAGGCCATTCAAGAGATTCGTCCCTATTATAATTTTAGCGACATTGACATAGACCGTTATGTCATCAACGGACAATACC
>JBLMZW010000199.1:0-7189 GCA_050259035.1 Chitinophagales bacterium
ATCGGCGGGTCGGATGCTGATAATGGAAATGACATCGTGGTTGACAATGAGAGCCGAGCTTATGTCGGCGGAGAAATCTTTTCTTCTTCGGGTTTCCCCGGTACGGGAGGACCATATTTAAGCCATAAAGGTATGTGGGATGTCTTTCTAGCCAGGATAGCTTCAGATGGGGGGGCACTGGAGTACTGTTGCTATATCGGAGGTACAGATAATGATTACGGTAGTGGACTCGCAATAGATAACAATTATCGGGTTTATGTGAGCGGGTATACATATTCTTCAGAGAGTGAGGGTTTCCCCGTCAAGGGGGAACTAGATTCCAGTTATAATGGAGACGCTGATGCGTTCGTAGCTCGAGTAAGTGGTGATGGGACTTCCCTTGATTATTGCGGATATATCGGTGGCCTCAAATTCGATAGATGTAAAGGCGTCGCGGTCGATAGCAACGGCCGGGCTTATGTGGCCGGCTATGCTGGTTCAGACCAAAACCAGGGTTTCCCAGCCATAGTAGGGCCCGACACCAGCTTTAACGGAGAATACGATATTTTCGTGGCCAGGGTAGCTGAAGATGGTAATTCGCTGGAGTACTGTGGATACATCGGCGGTCCAAGTTATGATATATGCAATAGTATTGCGGTCGATAATAGCGATAGGGCTTATCTAACAGGGGTAGCATGCTCATCTGAGGGCGATGGATTTCCAGTTAAGGAGGGGCCAGATATTACTCATAACGGTGGTATAGAGAGCTTCGTAGCCCGGGTAGCTGCCGATGGGGCTTCCCTAGATTACTGCGGGTACATCGGTGGCGGCGGCGATGAGCAAGGTTATGGCATTGCGGTTGACAGTAATGGAAGAGCCTATGTGGTCGGGGGAACCACTTCTGCCAAAAGCCAAGGATTTCCACTAATTGGTGCACTTGATAGACAATTTGCCGGCGATGACGAAGATGTCTTCGTAGCCAGGGTCGCCGCTGATGGGAATTCACTGGAGTACTGTGGACTCATCAATGGTTCGGATACAGATCGTAGCACAGACATTGCAGTTGACAGTAGTGGAAGAGCCTACGTGACAGGATTTACTTATTCTTCTGAGAAAGAGGGTTTTCCCGTAAATAACGGTCCGGATAGTACATTCGGCGATGCCTCATCTAATGCTTTTATTGCCCGGGTTAGTTCTGATGGAAATTCTCTCAATTACTGCAGTTATATCGGGGGTTCTTGGAATCAAAATATAGGCTTGGGTATCGCGGTTGATAACAACAATCGGGTTTATGTAGTCGGGATAACCAATTCTACCGAGACTCAGGGATTTCCCGTAAAGGGGGGGCCAGATTTGAGTTTTAACGGAGGTATGGATGATGCTTTTGTAGCCCGTATACGAGACCCATATATTGACTTGGCGGTAGCCCTGGAGAACCCACCTGTGGAAATGGCAGCCGGGGAGAAAGCAACCGTAACATCCACTGTCTCTAATATTGGAGAAACGTTAACAGGAAAGACGTCAGCAAAAATATATATTGGTAGCCAATTAATTAGTACCAATAATGTTCCAAAGCTTAAACCTGGACAAAATAAGAAGCTCAAAGTTAAGCTTAATATCCCAGCCGTAACGGGGTCTTCTACTATTAAAGTTGAGGTAACACCTAGTGTAGAGGATATAAATCTGAATAACAATACGGCAGAAAACCAGGTCAAGATTTTAGGACCGGATTTAACCGTCAAAACGGTAGCCCCGAAAAAAGCACTTGAACCGGGTAAGTCCGGGACCCTTACTGTAGGCATAGCGAACCAGACCATTGCCACCGCAGGAGAATTCGTGGTGCGCGTGTACCGGGTCAACGGCGGAGCGGCTCTGGGAGAAAAGAAGGTATCCAAACTTAAAGGGCAGCAGGAAAAAGCCTTGAGTGTAAAAATCAAAGTCCCGGCTGATTTTCAGCCCAACGAGTATATACGGGTGGAGATTGACGCTGATAACCAGGTAGCTGAGGAAAACGAGGGTAATAATACAAGGCAGTACCCCCCACCGGCACCGTAAGGAATAGAGACTCAAAGAATCCGCTTAAAACAGGCCCATATCATTGAAAAGTGGTATGGGCTTGCTCATATTATGTGTTTTTCACAGTATAAGTGAGCCGACCTTTATCCCTCTTCTGACTTTAAGAATCGTCTCTTTCTTGCGAAAGTCCTAGTTTATTTGATACGGGCACAGGCCAGGTGAGCATGCTTACCGATTGTGTAACCGCCACCGCAATTCTCTAAATACCTCTGTCGTATATCCGAAGGACCCAAATTCTCTACCAAGTCTAACCCCAGTTGAGCCAGTTCCAGGCCGAGGGTTAACGGATCAAATCCAGTAATGATAGGCTCTCCGATATTCTTTACATTCTCAATTAAGGATTTAACACGGCTCGATGATTGTTCGGGGTCGAAAGCCGAGTTGTCCCAGTAGTCGAATACGATTTCACTTCCCGGGCCTGAAACACCGGTGATGGCCTTAAGTGTTACGCTAATCGCTTCCATGGGAAGGTAATGGGTTACCCCCATCCAGCTAAAAAAGCTATGTTGTTCTGGATCGTATCCCGATCTAGTTAGTGCTGAGTCCAGGCTTTCCTGGGTAAAGTCTATCGGAACAAAGTGAAGATTATCAGGGTCTTTAAGGCCAAGTCGACCCAACAATTTTCGTTTTATATCCTGGGTAGCGGGGAGGTCTAATTCGAAAACCTGTAGACGATCAGATAGATCTAGGCGGCGAAAAGCAAAAGTATCTAATCCTGCTCCCAGGATTACGTATTGGCTTACGCCTTTACGGACAGCCTCCTCTAGCCGGTCCTCTACATATCGTGCTCGGGCCAGGATGGAACCAGCCATGACCCGTACTCCCAAACGCAAAGCCGATTCGTAGTCTGTACATTCCGCAGCAGATTCCGGTGCCATATCAGCAGCAGTTTTCGCTAAATGCCTTTTAAGATTCTCCTGCACTTCTTCCGGCACCAGCCTCAATGCCAACTGGTCGTCTATTATTTTCGGATTATCGTTTACTGAATGATACCCGCGAATGAATGCGGTCATAAAAGCAGTGCCAATCTTAGGTTCCATAAAGCACCTCCAGGTTAAAAAATTACACGGGGGTATAGGGGTTATCATTTTGTAATAACTTGATGGTTTCCCCGCACCACCTTGTTTCAGCTTCGGACATTATTTTCCGGTAATTCATAATTGACAACCAGACTGGCAGCTTCCTGTTATCCCATTCTTGAGCTTTTAATTGCCGTACCTGGTTATCCAATGAATCTCTTATTTTCATTTGTTCCGCTAATTCAGCTTGGAGTTTCTGTATCATGTTGTTAACGGGAATATCACTGGAAAAGAACAGTTTAAGGAGCAACTCAGATCGCAAGCTACTGGGTTCGACCGGAAGCATCAACCATTTTATATACTCCTCTTTACCCTTCGGGGTAATAAAATAGACGTTTTTGGGAGGCCTTCCTTTTCCTTTCTCCTCAGTCTGGGTTACCAGTCCTTCCTCCTCCATTTGTTTAAGTACCGGGTAAATACGACTGTAGTTCTCATTCCAAAAGTATGACAGGTTATCACAGTGTTTTTTAATATCGTATCCGGAAGAGCCCGGGCTCTCATTTAGAATAGCCAGTATCATATATTTGCTTTTATTAGTCGGCCCCATTTAAAAAACCCCCCCTTTTTATATATAACAGTTTAATATATAACAGTTGTATATTACACAGTTGAATATATAACTGTTGCATAAAAATGAGGGGTGTTTTTTAAATTCTTAGATTAACATGGGTACTTGAACAGGGAACGCCGCAAAAAAATGACTTGGGGAAGCTGCTTGAGCGCAAACGAATGCCGCGTCCCCATGTCATTTTCGGGAAAAAGACGAACCGAAAGGATCTACTAGGAACGCCGGGCTCTAGCCCGGCCCTGATTTACAGCCAGGCTGGAGCCTGGCGAACCCAGAAGGAACGCTCGAACCGTTAAGCCTCCCGCACCAAAGCGGCCAAAGGCCGCACGTTTCACGTTTCACGTTTTACGTTTAACCTTTAACCTTGACCTGGAGCCTGGCGCCTGTGTCCATTTATAACTGTAGAAGGTTTGGGATGAACAACAACTACAAACTAAGATGACACAGAAAATTGTGTACTCATGGAAACTATTGGTTTGTTTACGGCAATTTAAACCCCGTATAATTAATGTAAATAATGGTACAAAAGATAGGCATAAATGGAATCGAGGCGATGTCTAAAGAATATTACCAAACCCCGGTATAGCAGATAACACGGGGAGTACTTGTTTCGGGAGACAATTAAGTAGTATCACGGGGAAGAAAAGGGGGCCAACGATTTGAAAAAACGAATAACATCTCTGATAGTCATAATGATTTTCATTTTGACTATGATACTAGGCCAATCTATAGCTTGGGCAGAAGATAATCCGTCTGATAACACAGTTGTTGAACAGCAGGCTGAAGATACTAGCTCTGACGATGGAACACAGACTGACCAGAATACCTCAGATCCCAGTATAGTAACTGATCCGGACCTACAACCGGATTTTGAAATCCCCGAAGATCATTTAACCGACCTGGATAAACCTATCACCAAGCTGGAATTATGCGATCTATTGATACATTTGTATGACTTTGAGAAATCACAGTTGGGCGGCGCTCCTGAGCCAGCGGTCCCAACCGTTAGTCCATTTAAGGATACCGACGACCCGGCGGTCTTGAAAGCGTTTTCGCTGGGGATAATTTCAGTACCGAAAAACCGTATGTTTTACCCGGACAGACCAGCGACCAAAGTGGTAAAGATGCAAATGTTTTATAACTTCCTGAAAATCTTCGATCCCAACATAGAAGAAGACGTAACACATGATCCGGGTTTCGAGGACGCCGATGAAATTGCTCCCTGGGCCGAACAAGCAATCGCCTATCTACACGAAAAAGGCATCGCAGATCCGGACGAAAACGGTGAATTTAATCCGAACGATACCATAACCAAGGAAGACTCCAATGAAATGACTGAGGAACTGGCAGATACAGTTGACAACCATAAACCATTTTATCTTTATGGCTTCAATATTATAAACAATAGATATGTAAACCACGGCGGATTTACTGAGAACAGTATTCTAGATGAGGATAAAGTTAATGATGCCGTTGCAGCCAAAAAAGTTGCCATAACCAAGTATGATGATGTTCAACATGATGGAAAAATAAAAGTTTCCGAGAAGGCGTCAGACGCGTTTAAGAGCTTAGACGTAAAGGTTGACGGTAAATACGATGGTGTTGCCTGGAGTGGAGAGGTATCGGCGGAATATGGGACCAGTGAGGAAGTTAAACAGCATTCCAAGATGATTTCCAATATGGAATTCCATGCCGTCCAAGATGTAGGTATTCAGTTTAAAACAACTCCTATGAAGGATTTAATGTCAGATGATTTTATCACAGCCGTAGCGCCTTTGGCCGGTAACCCTGTAGGTACCTCATTATCAGAAGATGATTATAAGACGGCCAAAGATGTAATTAATCATTATGGCAGCCACCTGATGACTCATTACGTTTTAGGTGGAAGACTGGACCTAAATGCAAACTTTAACGATTCGTCCGATGTAAAAATGAGTACTGGAGAAATTCAGGGTAGCGTGAAATACATGTATGCTAAGGTATCTACTGACGTTACCATTAAAAATAACGTATCAACTATAAAGTCCAATTCCACTATTAACTATGTGGGAGAAGGCGGCAAAAATATAGGAGGCACGAACCTGGACGATCTGGTAAGTCAATACCCTGATTGGAGAAAATCTCTAGATTCCGATAATCCTAACAAATACTTAAATGCCGACATATGTCGACTCTTTGACGATAGTTTAAACTACCCTGTATGGAAGTTGCTAGACCCGAACGATAAGAAAAACGGCAACAATTATCAAATAATTAATACAAAACTCCAAATGGCCTTTGACCAAATTGCTAAGGACCAGGGTATTGCGTTGGAAGGATACGTTCCCGCGCGAGACGGGGAAATAATCACTGATATTACCGTTAAATCAGCAGACAAGTCAAAAGATATAAAATGTCCCTATGGGTATGATGTTGTTAAAGAATATGGTTGGAAACCGGCTAACGATGATGAGATAAACAACCCCATGGCCGGCGCGGTTGATTTTAATAAAGGTGCAGGTGGGAAGTTTATCTACGTATTCTATAAAATGGGCACATTGAAGGACGTAATTGATAATCCAGAGGAGAATAGAAACATTACCGGCTTAGAGATTACCACTGGTGATGGAACGGCTGGTGATTATTACAAGATACCGGTTGACCTTAATCAGGGTGCCGAAGGCAAATTCATATATTTGAACTATGGAAGGTCAACGAATGACGATCGGCATTTCAACAGGCTCAGCGCAATTGTAAGTGATTCTAGTCAGATCGATTGGCCAAGGGGCTGGGAACGGCCTGAAAATAACATGGATTTGAATAAAGGTTCGGGCGGGAAATATATCTATTTGATTATGCGGAGAGAATTTGTTCCCGATAATGATCCAAAAAATCCGGTTATTAAGCTAAATGGAGCCAAAACATGCACGTTTCGTAAGGGTGATTCGTATACGGATCAAGGAGCAACCGCATGGGATGCCAAAGACGGTGATATTACCAGCCAGATTACTGTAGAGGGAGTGCCGAAAAGCCCGCTAAAAGTAGGTTCTCATACCATTACTTATAAAGTAAAAGACAATGATGGTAATTATGCATTGGCAACCAGAACCATCCTTGTTGTTCCCAAGATATTCTAATCCATAGAATTTTACACTAAGATGAGGGGACTGTTCGAAGGAACCCGCTGGTTGACGGGGGACCGGAGAACGGTCCCCTTTTTTGCGTGCGCCCGGCTAAAAAAGGTGAGACGTTAAACGTGAGAGGTAAGACATGAAGGGTGAAACGTGAGACGTTAAACGCAGAGGCCATCCACGTTTTACTTTTAACCTTTAACCCGTAGGAACCACTGGGAACGCCCGGCAAAAAATGACTTGGGGAAGTTGCTTGAGCGAAGCGAAAGCCGCGTCCCCATGTCATTTTCGGGGAATGAAGAACCGAGAGAGGATTAACTAGGAAGGCCGGACTCTAGCCCGGCCACGATTGACAGCCAGGCTGGAGCCTGGCGAAC
>JBLMZW010000200.1:0-3954 GCA_050259035.1 Chitinophagales bacterium
ACAGACTACCATTGCATGATCCGCAAACCCCGGGGACTGCTGGGCAACAACAGTAATGATTCCTTTGCAATTTGGACAAGACATTTCAATATACTCGTTATCCCCGTTGCGATGATCTTTAAACATAGCAATTCTCCTTTTTTCTTCGATTATAAGTCCCGAAAATCCAAAAAGCATCCCATGGTTAAATAACTATTTGATAAAATTTTTCGACAAACGGAGGTGAGAGACTCCATGAATGTTAACCGAAACATCAAACTGCTTCTGCTCAAACTGAACAAGCAGGGGCATGATGTGTCTCTGATTCAGGAACAGAGATATTCTGAGACATTCGACCGGATCTATTCCCGGTACAAACTCACCTTTTGGAAGAAGGGGACCAAGACCAATAAAAAGGGTGAAACCAAGACCGTGAGTATTCCGGACACCTACGAGTTTTCCAAAGCGATTGACCTATTAAAATACATGGTGGTGAAAGCGAATGAAGGAAAGACATAAAGATTTCGCTGATTACTACATCGAGACTGACAATATTTATGAGAGCGCGATTAAGGCAGGTTATTCAGAGACGTATGCCAAATCGCAGGCATACAAACTATTGGAGAACATTGGTATTAAGGAATATATACAAGAAAGACTGGCCGCGAAGGATAAAAGGAAGATCGCAGACCAGGATGAAGTTCTTGAATTTCTGACCCAGGTGATGCGCGGCGAGGTTCAGGACCAGCTTGGATTAGAAACGCCGGTTAAAGAGCGCAGAGCTGCGGCCGTGGATCTTGGGAAGAGGTACGGATTGTTTGTGGATAACTTCAACCACAACGTGGAAGCTGGGGTGAGGATAATCAATGACATACCCCGAAGTAAGACTGACTGATTTAATTGCCCCGTCATTTTACGATATCCACTGGGATATTGCCGATAAAAACCATGTCCATTATTGGCTGAAGGGCGGCCGCGGCTCAACCAAATCAACCTTCGCAGCCATAGAGATAATTCTAGGCATCATGTCGGACCCGGACGCCAACGCCGTGGCACTCAGAAAAGTTAAAGACACGCTACACGATTCAGTGTTTGAGCAGCTGGTATGGGCAATAGAAGCCCTGGGGGTTAGTCAATATTGGGACGTACCAAAAGCTCAGTTGGTATTAACCTACCTGCCAACCGGTCAGAAAATACTGTTCCGGGGGGCAGATAAACCAAAGAAAATAAAATCGATCAAGTTCAAGCGCGGTTACTGCAAATATATCTGGTACGAGGAATTAGACGAGTTCAATGGCATGGAAGAGATCCGCATGATTAACCAATCTCTCAGGCGCGGCGGCCAAGATTTCGTCGTTTTTTATTCCTACAATCCACCCAAAAGCATGACCAATTGGGTGAATGGTGAGGCGCAGTTGACCAGGCCTGACAGACTGGTACACCACAGCAATTATCTGACCGTTCCGCGGGAATGGCTGGGCGAACAGTTTATTATTGAGGCCGAGGCACTTAAAGAAAGAAATGAGTCGGCCTATAACCATGAGTATATGGGAGAGATCACCGGGACCGGCGGGGAAGTGTTTGGAAATGTCAAATGCAGAGCGATTAGCGATGAAGAGATCAGTGAGTTCGAGGTTATACGGCGCGGCTTGGATTTTGGGTTTGCTGTTGACCCTCTGGCCTATGCCGTTTGTGCCTATAATCGAAAATACCGGCGATTGTTTATCTTCTTTGAGATTTACAAAGTCGGGTTAAGCAATAGGGCCGCTTATAAATTGATAGCTGAGGAAAACAAAAGCAACGGCAACATACTGGCCGATTCAGCCGAACCCAAGAGCATAAACGAACTTAACGCTTATGGGCTAAATGTGAGCAAGGTTAAAAAGGGGCCGGACAGTGTTGATTATGGCATTAAGTTTTTGCAGGACTTGGAAGCGATCATAATTGACGATACCAGATGCCCGGAAACTGCGAGGGAGTTTATGAATTACGAACTGGAGAAGGATGCCAACGGTAATTTTAAGGCTGGTTATCCAGACAAAAACAACCACAGTATAGACGCGGTAAGATACGCGATGAATTATGAGTGCGTGGCCTACCAAGAGGAACAAAAGAAACCGAAACTCCCCGCTGATCTCCCCCCGGACCTGCGCCGGGACCTGGAGCGCGATCCCAAAGCGATGGCCCACTTTTTACAGGAGCACCCGGAGTATAGAGGATAGGAGGAAAACCCGACAATGAAGAATGGACACTTAACAATGGAAATGCCGATTCAAATTGACCTTGGAGAATACCTGCGGAGGCTACCCGGAACACAAATAGGACCATTCGAGGTCAAAGTACTGCCTGGATTACCAGAAGGCAGTTGGTATCTGTTGAGCTTGCCGGAAACAGCCAAGTCGCCTGAGCACAATAGCATAAGCCACAGAGTCGACCTTATGCGAGAATACTTAGCAAAATTGGACCGGCAATATAAGGGCTGCGCAAAACCGGTGGACCCTGAGTTTTATTATCTTGTCCGGAACATGGCAAAGTATCTAATAGAGCAGGCCGAACCCAAAGAATAAGTAACCCGACACCGAGCACCCGCAAGGGTGTTTTTTTATGCCTGAAATGAGGTGACGACTTGACACTTAAGGATTACTTCAGAAACAAATGGCTGACCATTAGTAACATCAACGAATACCTACAAGAAAACCCCGGATATATCACCAAAACCCTGAAAGGCAACTACCTTCTTAGTTATCTTGACTTAGCCATAGATGGAGATAGCAAGTATTATCGCTGCTCGGATGTTATTGATTTGGACGCCATGAGGTTTACGTCTATAAGAATTTACCTGCCCTATATCGTTTCCCTCGAAGAGATCATTCCGGAAGCCCAAATAAAGGCAGGTGATACTGCATGAAACTCCCCAGCATCAAGAAGGTGGTGAAACGAATCATGAAGGACCCGGAACAGTTTGCCGAGGACCAGCAGCGCATAAAACTCGAAGAAAATAAACGCGAACTCCGCGAGGCCATGGAAGAACACGAATCCTTCCGGGCCGATTGTGCAGCATATGACGCTCTTTACGGCGGCACAAAGTCAATCCGGCCACTGGGAGCCTCGGATCTATATGTTTCTGACCGGTACCGGGAAGATTCGCAGACCACCGAGAACGCCCGGCAGGTAGTAAACATCGTCTTCCAGCTGATTGAGAGTTCCATTGATGTAAATCTGCCGGTACCAGCTGTAGAGGCGACCGAAGAAATGGACGCCGCCGACCATCCGGAAGAGAAGCAACCGCCTGGCCAGCAGCAGGATCCGAACGCCAAACCAGCGCCTAAGAAACCCAGCCGCCGCGACATGATAGAGGGGCAGCTGTCGTACATGGCCGCCGACACCTCCATGCGTCGGATGAACACGGAGAACGAGCGCATAGTCAAGAAAAACGGGATAGCCTTTTTCAAGGTTGGCTTCAACCCTGATTTCAAGGCCCATACATACCGGGGCAGAATTGAGACAACCAACCCGCACTCGGGGAACGTGGTCCTACAGCCTGGCGTGTTCCGCATCAAGGATATGGACCGATTGTGGCACATCGAGAACCGGACCATAGATTACACTTGCCGGGAATATGGCGAAGAGTTCCGGGATCAGTTGGAGGCAGAGGCCTTGGAATACGGCCAGCTGGATTACTTCAATGCCGGGACCGAGTACAGCAGCAACGATAAGACCAAGAAACTGTCAGTCGTCGAGAAGTGGTACAAGGACAAGGACGGCGATATAGGTGTATATACCTGGGTTGGTGATATAACTCTCAGAGATGAACCGAAGTTCTTTTATAAACGGGATTCCGAGGGCAATATCATCGAACATGACGAGGTTAAATTGCCCGATGGCAAGACGGTCAAGGTCAAGTGCCATATACCGAACTACTTCCCGTTTATTATCTGGTACAACATCCCCCGCGAGAAGTCGGCCCGGGGACTG
>JBLMZW010000201.1:0-11181 GCA_050259035.1 Chitinophagales bacterium
ACCACCAGAGCACCTTGCCACCCTACCAGGCGATTTTTAATAATCGAAGGAGATACCGTCTGACTGTATTCCTCATAATGCTGATTCATTGACTTGAGAAACTGGTTTTCATTTTGAATTACTTCTTGCTGTTCACGCAGTCCAGAAAACTGTTCCTCCAGGCGAGCAATCATTTTTTTTTGTTGCTGCACCAGCACATCGCTTCCAACCAGTGTGCTTCCGATTAGTATACCCACTGCCAGGGCTAAGAAAAGACCTACCAAAGTGGCAATATGATACCGAATATCTACCATGTTTGACACCTCGTTCTTATATATTAAATAGGATTTTTAACTGGAGAATAATAAGGCGAAAAAAGGGCTGAGTGGAAGGTGAAACCCAGAGAATAACCAGAATGGGTATGGTAGATGCCAGTAATAGCTGCAGCAGATAAGAAGCCCGGAGATTCTGACGATATAATTGACTTACCCCTTTGGCATCAACCAGCACCGAACCTATCTTGAGGCGTACTAAGAACGTGCTGGCCATTCCCTTGCGGCCCTTTTCCAGGAAATCAATCATGTTGGAATGACTTCCTACCGCCACGATCAAATTGGCTCCCTTTTCATAAGCCATAATCATAGCTACATCTTCACTGGTTCCTGGCATAGCCACCACCTTGCATGAAATCCCCATATCCTCTACGCGAGACAATCCCGGGGCTGTCCCATTGGTATAAGCGTGAACTACTATTTCTGCCCCGCAGCGTAATGCCTCATCAGATACACTGTCCATATCCCCGACAATAATATCTGGCTGATACCCAAATTCCAGTAAAGCATCCGCCCCCCCGTCAACGCCTATTAATACGGGCTTTTCGTCATCAATATAACCTTTTATAGCGCGTAAATCTTCTTTATAAGCCTTACCTCGCACCACTATCAAAGCATGGCGGTTCTCTATGTCGGTTGTAATATTCGGAAACTCTATATTATCAAGAAGAACATCCTTTTCCCTTCGAGCATATTCCATGGTGTTATCAACAAAACGGTCTAGTTCTTCTTTCATATTCTCACGGGCTTCAGCCAGTTTTTCTTTCACGTATTCCTGTGTGAGCAGCTTTCCTTCCGCTACCACTTCTCCCCCCAGAAATACCTGTTCGTCGATAATCTGAATGGTGCTTCCTTCTTTAACCCGGTTGAAGATTTCTGGGCCCACATCATCCAATACGGGTATCCCGGCTTTTAATATTTTAAATACCCCTTTGGTTGGGTATCTTCCGGTTATCGACGGTAAAGCATTAATAATAACAGGGGGATGAATATCAATTAAAGTTCTGGCAGCAACTTCATCAATATCATCATGGTCTATTATGGCTATTTCATTACGTCGCAACCTTTTAACCAGGTTTTTCGTTCTATGATCTAACCTGGCCCTGGCAGTAATATTCATGTAATCACCTTGATCTTTTCTAAAGCCTGCAGGCAGGCTATTTAATTATACCCTTCCAGGAAGGTAATAACCATCCCGGTGATTGACTTCTGCACCTCCGGAAAAAATCCTGCAAAACCAGTTTTCACTATGTTAATTCTGTAAAATAAAAACACCTTCGGGTACCAGTATTTAAGCCCTGGTACACCGCAGGTGTAATTTCGAAGTTGTTTAATGCGCCAGGTTGTAAGGGCGGCAATTATAGGCACGTGATTAAACAACTTAGTTTTTACCGCTTCACACTTAACTTACTTTGGTCTCCATACGCAGTTTGTCGGCTACTATAGCTATGAATTCTGAGTTGGTGGGTTTGCCTTTCTCTCCCTTGATAGTAAATCCAAAGAACTTATTAATTCTCTCCATGTCACCTCGGTCCCACGCCAGTTCAATAGCATGTCGGATGGCACGTTCGACCCTGCTTGGAGTAGTTCCATACTTTTGTGCAATGGTCGGGTATAGTTCTTTAGTAACGGCACCCAGGTAATTGATCTCCTCGACTACCAAGATTATTGCATCTCTTAAATACTGATAGCCCTTTACGTGTGCCGGTACTCCAAGTTCATGAATAACCCTTGTTATCTCTACTTCTAAGTCTCTCCTGGTATAAGGGACTGCTCGAGCAGTAACTTCAGGTTTATCTTTAACTACCTGCCGTACCCGATCCCCGAGCACTTGCAGATTAAACGGCTTCAATATGTAATAGTCAGCCCCAAGCTGAACTGCTTTCTGGGTAATGTTCTCCTGACCAAAAGCAGTGAGTATAAGTACCTTCGGTCTTTCTTCCCCTTTTAGATCGAGCATCTTTTCCAGGACACCAATCCCATCCATGTGCGGCATAATCAGGTCCAGTATAAGCACGTCTGTCTCTTTCTTATTTAACGCCTCAAGGACCTCTAACCCGTTAAAACATACATCGACCAAATCGAAGTCCGGGTTATTGGAAAAATACTCCTTTAGGATGCCGCAAAATTCCCGATTATCATCGGCAATGATCACTTTAATTGGTCCCGTCATTAACAAAACCGCCCCCTTTTACAATTGGTTCAAATATAATAACCGTTTTCGACGTCTAATAAGAATTCCCTTTATTTTCATGGTACAAAAAACCCCTAATATATTACATCGTACCTGACAATACAACACCTGATATGTTTTAAATAGATTCAATTTGGTTAACAAGTTATAATTTTATTGGTATTTACTGGTAATTGATCCGGATAAGTCCAAATATTTTGTCGATATTCTTTTCTTAATTACATATTATCAATTGATTCCACCATGCTATCCATAAATACACCATAACCTTTCGCAGGATTATTAAGAAACACATGGGTCACCGCCCCTATCAGGCGGTTGTTCTGTATAATCGGACTTCCGCTCATTCCTTGAACAATGCCGCCAGAAGCAGACAGTAAACGAGGATCGTTGATTCTAATTATCATTCCCTTTCCATTCTTCCGGTAAGGATATACCTTCTCGATTATTATTTTAAAACGTTCTATCCGGTTTCCTCGAATAACAGTAAGCATTTCTGCGGGTCCTTTTCTAACCTGGTGGGCATAGGCAACCTGAACCGGCAGAGGGAAAAACTGATTAGCCGATGGTTCATTGGTGGTACCAAATATACCAAAGTTGGAATTGGTGAGAATAGTTCCTCTCAATCCGCCGGTGCGGTCAAATACCCCAAGTTTTTGCCCTGGAAAACCGGGCCTTCCTGGTTGAATGGTCTGTACAGCAGCCGATACTATTCTTCCCTGTTTTACTGCAATCGCCTGCTTGGTATCACTATCTACGACTATATGACCAAGAGCAGCAAACCTCAGGCTAATCGGGTCCCAGAAGGTTAGAGTACCGACCCCGGCTACCCCATCACGGACATACAGTCCGACTCGGTATCTACCTGTTTCGGGGCAATATACTGGCTTTATCTTAATTTTTCGGGCCTTACCTTCTCTTTTGACAAGGAGTTCGGGGGATTTTCCTAGATTTCCATCATTATTTATAATATCAGCCAACTGGTTTTCAGAATTTACGTTTCTATCATCCACCTTAAAAATACAATCACCGAGCCTTATGCCAGCATTTCGAGCTGGATAAACCTTTTTCCCATCCTTTCCCGTCATGGGGGCATACCCAACAATCATAATACCGTTGGATTGCATCAAAACACCGATTGAATGTCCTCCTACCATCATTTTACGGGCTGGGAGTGACTCCACCAAAATTGACTTTAAAGGGATGTATCCGAAAATTTTAACGGTTAAATCAACTTTACCCGGCTTCACTGCCCAGAGTTCGTAACCATCTTCCTGTCGATCAACCAAAACTTCATTTCCACTGGTATTCATTTCTACAGGTTCTTGTTCAATTTGCAGCCGCAGCCGGTTTAAGATCGAAGGCGGAAGGGGCAGAGCAATCCGTACTTTTTCCCCCACTACCAGTTGTGTGGCGCTGGGCATGTTAAGTAGATTATTTAAAGGAGAAACGATTGAGAGGAGGAAAATTATTATAGATAGGATAATTCCCGTTATTTTCTTACTTTTGCGTGGCACGGCCTCAACTCCTGTTTCGAAATAATACAGGATTAATTTAACCGTAGGCCACGGCCGGTATTCTCGGGAATGAATGGATGTTATTTTTTAGTCCTAGGGGCCTCTTCCATCATTTGACGCACATGCTCCCGGACGGTCTCCGTTGGCCGATCCCCGGATAGCATACGGGCTAATTCCTCAATTCTTTCGTCCCTGTCGAGGGTCCGAGCAAAAATAGTGGTTCGAATTTCTGATTGGTTCTTTTCCAGGAGTGTATGATGGTTGGCTAAACTGGCAACCTGAGGTGAATGGGTAACCATTATTATTTGGTGTTCCCTGGATAACTGAGCCACTTTCATCCCCAGTGAACGCAGTGGCTGTCCACCTAAACCTACATCTATTTCGTCAAACACCAGTATGGGTACGTTATAAGCCCCGGCCAGAGCAGACTTTAACGCTAGTATGAAACGTGATATTTCTCCGCCGGAGGCGGTTCGTTCGATAGGGCGCAATTCCTCACCGGGGTTAGCCGAAAACATAAAGTTGACATCATCAAGACCAGTAGCCGAAGCTTGTTTAGCTGATTCAACCAGAATTTTAAACCGCACACCAGGAAGGGATAAATCTAATAATTCCTGGTGAACCCGGGCTTCCAAAGCCTCAGCTGTTAGTCGTCTTTCCCTGGACAAATCCTCAGCTATTTGGACGAATTGCTCCTTAAGTTTCTTTCTTTCTTGCTCTAATTCTTCCATTCTAAGTTCCAGCCCTTCTAGATCCACTTGCCGGGCACGGGCCTGTTCGAGGTATAAGAGTACCTCTTCTACCGAAGATCCGTATTTTCTTTTGATGCGATTGATTTCATTTAACCTGGCTTCGGCCAACTCCAGTTGTGAAGGCTCAAATTCCAATTCACTGCGAAAATGGTTTAGTCGGCCCTCAAAATCCTCAATCATATAATAAGCCTCATCTAACGCGGCTAAAAGTTCCTCTAAAAAAGAATCCGCTACGCCTCTGGCTACCTCCCGCGACCGGGCCAATCCCTTACAGACATTGTAGGCCCCCTGGAAAAGCAAGTTCTCTAATTGCTCTATGGTTTCATTTAGCTTGCCGGCATTAAGCATCCGGTTTCTTTCTCGGGTTAGCTCCTCTTCTTCGCCATCGGAAAGAGCGGCAGATTCTATTTCGTTAACCTGAAAGCCAACCAGATCAAGTTCCTGAGCACGTTTTCTTTCGCTGGCCACTATTTCCTCAATTAGATTCTCAACCTGGCGCAAATCCTTATAGATATTATTCAAGACAGGAAGTTTTTCTTTGACTAGCGGGGAAAACCCATCCAGAAGGTGAAGATGCATTCGCTGGTTTAATACTTGTTGATTGTCATGCTGTAAATGGATATCGACCAGATAATCGGCTAAGGACCGTAGGATGGCCGCGGTAACGGTCCGCCCATTTACTCGATTAATTGAACGGCCCTGGGAACTGATTTCCCGTCGTATAACCAGGGAATACTCATCTTCCTCATCAAGTAAACCGGTTTCCTGTAGAAATGAAGCTGCTGCGGAATCCGGTTCAATATCGAGTACCCCTTCGATAACGCTTTTCTGTTCCGGATCCCTGACCGTTTCCGAGTTAATCCGTTCACCAAAAAGCAATTCCAGGGCATCAACAATAATAGACTTTCCCGCCCCGGTCTCACCGGTCAGAACATTCATTCCCTCAGCAAACTCCATCCTCAATTCGTCAATCAGGATAAAGTTCTTAATCAGAATCTCTCGTAACAGACTAATCACCTCAACAACTTAACAGTTAGGGTGGTTACTACTTTAGGAACTGGTTAAAACGCTGCAAAACGCCGTTTACAGCTTCTTTGGTTTTAATTACCACTATAATAGTATCATCTCCGGCCACGGTTCCCAAGATTCCGGCCATGCCATCAGTATCGATGGCGGACGCAACCGCGTTGGCGGTTCCAGGCAGTGTTCTCACCACGATAAGAGTATCACTGCTATCGACACTGAGGACACCATCTTCAAAAATTCGGCGTAAACGATCTCCGGTTGCCTGAGCAGGCGGCCCTGGCAAAACATAATGATACCCATCTCGGTCCGGAGCCTTCATGAGCTTTAGTTCCTTTATGTCCCGGGACACAGTAGCCTGAGTGACCGTAAAACCTTTTTTCTGCAAAGTATCGCATAATTCTTCCTGGGTGGAAACTTTACCTTCATGAATAATTTCGATTATGGCCTGGTGTCTCCTGTTCTTGGTCATACCATCCCCCTCAATCTATTGACTACCAGCAATACTGGAGGATTATTAATCTGATTAATAAACCTGATTTGCGTTACCTCAAACTCCTGCTGTCTTAGAGTCCCCAAATAACTCTCAATTGCTTCTGCTTCTTCTTTTCCCCCATTATGACCGGTATAACATACTATAGTCATAACCCCGCCCTCTTTTAATAGCGGTATAGAGTTTTTAACTGCCTCCAGAGATTCTGGCAGCCTGGTGGCCGTGTCCCTTGGGGCACCGGGCAGGTATCCCAGGTTAAACATAATTGCCATAGCCTGATCACTAACTTTCAAGGATATCTCCCGATAATCACTTTGGATTACCTGAACCCGGTCCTGTAATCCGTGATTTTTAATCAATTCGTTGGTATTGACAATCGCCTCCAACGCAATATCAAAAGCATAAACCTTTCCGTTTTTAGCCAACCCGGCTAAAAACAAGGTATCATTGCCATTACCACAGGTAGCATCTATCACCGTATCAGTTAAAGTTACAACCTGACTAAGAATCCTATGAGATAATTCGACTGCGTTTATAAGCAAGCCCCTTGGCACGCCAGTCACCTCTTTGTCCCTGGCGCCCTTAAAACCGCCTTCCGTTCAAGAAGATCAAAAATACCACGCTTTTTAAGCTTAACTAATTTCAACCTACTGGAGGATTCTGTTATTATAATTTGATCACCCGGCTCCAGCAAACAATCTTCCTGCCCGTCAACCGTCAGGGCAGACCTTTCGCTGGGAATAATCTTAATGACTTTATCAGCCCCAATCACCAGAGGTCTTAAAGATAATATCCCGGGACTTACAGGTGTTAAAACCAAGGCCTTAATATCAGGCGCAATAACTGGACCGCCAGCTGATAAAGAATAGGCAGTAGATCCGGTAGGGGTAGCGCATATCACTCCATCCGCCTGATAACATGCCAGATAGCTTTCGTTAAGATAAACGTCAATACTGACCGATTTTGGAACTCCCGATCGAATTATCGCAGCCTCATTTAAACAATTGGTCTGGAAAATGCCGGACCCACCCCGATATACACTGACATCCAGCATAAGTCTTTCTTCCAGTTGATATTCCTGGTCTATTATCCTTTGCATATAATGTTCGGCTTCGTCAACCTCAAGTTCCGCCAGGTAGCCAATTCGGCCCAGATTGAACCCCAAAACCGGCACTCCTAATAGGGCTGCTCGCCTCGCACTTCTAAGAATCGTCCCGTCCCCGCCAAGAACTAGAAAGATATCGGGTAAAGGATCCTCTTCCTTCCAATAATCAATAACCTGGGCTCCCATTCCCAGAAGATGATCAGCAATAACCCGCCCCACCTCGAGGGTCCGGTCATTTCCTCTTTTCATCATAAAGCCAAATAACATGGTTTACCCCCTGAGTTCATTGTGAGCCCGGTTTACAACCATTTCAAGTTCGTCATCCGACAATTGTCTTTCCCTGGAATTAGATAAATAAAAAAAGAATTCAATATTACCACTGGGCCCCTTGATTGGTGAATAACAAGCGTCCACAACAGATAAGCCAGACATTTGTGCCTGTTCGGCAACCTTTTGTAAAACCGCGGTATGTACCGCCGGATCCCTTACTACTCCCTTTTTCCCTACCTGTCCCCGCCCGGCTTCAAACTGTGGCTTAACCAGTGCAATTACTTCGGCATTTTCACTTAGGAGTCCTGCAATTGCTGGCAATACAATCCCTAAAGAAATAAAAGACACGTCAATTATAGCCATGTCCATCTTTTCCGGGAACTGTTCGGGGGTTACGTACCGGATATTCGTTCTCTCCATTACCTTGACTCGGGGATCCTGACGAAGCCTCCAGTCCAACTGGCCATAACCTACATCAACGGCATATACCCGAGTCGCTCCATGTTTTAAAGCACAATCGGTAAACCCGCCGGTAGATGCTCCCACATCCAGAACAACCTTTGCTTTAAAACTAATATTTAAAGCCTTAATAGCCCCTTCCAGCTTGGTTCCGCCTCTGCTGGCATAACGTTTTTCATCCTTTATAACAGTTATGTCAACGTCCTCATCAACCTTATGACCGGGCTTATCCACCTTCTGGTTATCAACCAAAACTTCGCCTGCAATTATCATAGCCCTGGCCTTTTCACGGCTTTCTGCCAATCCTCTTTCAAACAGAAGCACATCCAGACGGTTCCTGGTCATTTGAAACCTTCCATCGCTATAGATTGCTGCAGTTCGGGCCAATGCTGCCGAACTCTTTCAGCCACTGTATCAGGGTCCATCCCGATATCAGAAAACAGCCTGTTTACCGGACCATGTTCAATAAATTTATCCGGAATCCCGATTCGTAGTACCTCAACATCTATCCCTTCCTGAGAAAAAAGCTCCAAAACTGCACTTCCGAATCCCCCAGACAGGGCATTATCCTCAATGGTAACCATACGTCGACAACGTTTCCCCCAGTTAATTAGCAGCTCTCTGTCCAAAGGCTTAATAAACCGGGCATTAATAACTGCCGGGTTTATCCCCTGCTCTCTCAGGATTCGATTCACCTGCAAAGCTATATCGACCCCCCGGCCTAATCCTACCAGTCCTACCTGATCGCCGTTTATCAGCAATTCACCCTTTCCGACCGGAATAAATTCGGGAGACTCCTTAACCGGCTTTCCTGTTCCCGCACCGCGCGGATAACGTACTGCGACCGGGCCCTCATATTGTAGGGCGGAGTCAAGCATATCAGGCAATTCACTTTCATCAGCCGGAGTCATCACTGTCATATTTGGAATTTGTCTTAAATAGGAAAGGTCAAATACCCCATGATGGGTTGGCCCATCTTCTCCCACCAGCCCAGCCCGATCAAGGGCGAAGACCACTGGAAGGTTCTGCAGGCAAATATCATGTAAAACTTGATCATAAGCCCTTTGGAGAAATGTCGAATAGATGGCAACCACCGGCTTAAGCCCCGAACATGCCATTCCAGCGGCCATAGTAACAGCGTGCTGCTCACAGATACCTACATCAAAGAAGCGTTCGGGATAGAGATCAGCAAACTCACCCAATCCAGTTCCACTATTCATTGCCGCTGTTATTCCGACCAGGCGCGGCTCTTTGGCCCCTTTCCAGGCCATATAGTCCCCAAAAACCTGAGTATAAGTTGGAGATTTGCCTTTCAACGGGATGCCGGTATCAACATCAAACGGTCCTATCCCATGGAATACATCCGGTTCCTGAAGGGCTGGGACATAACCCTTCCCCTTCTGAGTTATGACATGGATGAGAACCGGTCCCTTCATCCGTTTGGCCTTTTGTAAGATAAGTATCATATCTTCAAGGTTGTGTCCATCGATTGGCCCCAGGTAGGTTAAACCCAATTCCTCAAAAATCATCCCCGGGACTACCATGAATTTAACCAGATCTTTTATTTTCCCGGCTGCCCTTACCAGGTTAGCCCCTATTCCGGGAATACGCATAAGAGCCTGCTCTATTTCCTCTTTGCGTTGTGAATAAGCCGGATCACTGCGCAGCTTATTGAGGTAGTTGGCCATACCGCCGACATTCTTAGAGATTGACATTTCATTATCATTCAAAATTATCGTGAGATCCGTGCTTACATGACTGGCATGGTTTAAAGCCTCAAAACTCATTCCCCCGGTTAAGGCACCATCCCCTATAACCGCTACCACTGAATAAGAATCCTGAGTTAAGTCTCGTCCCAGAGCCATTCCCACAGCGGCTGAGACTGAGGTACTGCTATGACCGGTATTAAAAGCGTCACAGGGACTTTCCTCACGTTTAGGAAAACCCGATAGTCCTCCATAGCATCTAATACTGCCAATATCATTCTGACGTCCAGTTAACATCTTATGAACATAACTCTGATGACCAACATCCCAAATAATCTTGTCAGTAGGTGCCTGGAACACGTAGTGAAGGGCTATCGTCAGTTCCACTACCCCCAGGTTGGATGCCAGGTGACCTCCGTTATTAGCAACGGTATTAATAAGAACTTCTCTAATTTCTTCCGCCAGGTTCTCCAGTTTTTTGGGTGGAAGTTTTTTTAAGTCCTCAGGACTATTTATCTCATTCAGTAAGATATTACCCACCTTCTTATTTCAGCAACTGCCTTCCGGTGAGGTTTTCCCACCATCTAAGTATCCGCGCCACTTTAATTATGATAGAATTCGCTCTTGTTATGGCAATATTCTTCCCAATATTTTTCCCGCCGACTGTTAGCGCCGCTATCAGGCTGGTCATTACCGCACTGATTAACACCGTATTGCCCAGTGAGAAGGTTTTACTAATGCTAAAAATTATTGCCGCTCCAATAGCACCACTCAGGGTACCCGCGATGTCCCCTCCCACATCAGCTGTAAGGTTAGCAACTAAATCAGCATTCTTAACAATTTTCACCGCTTCTCTGGCTCCTGGTACCTTTTTTGACGCCATAGCGTTAAAAGGTGATATATCTGCTGCAGCTGCGGCGGTGCCAATGGCATCACTAACAATACCAATCAGTATTACAACAATAAGTAAAGCTAATGACAATCCTGTATGCTGGATGTTTTTAATAAGTGTTTCCGCTCCGAGACTGAGAACCAGACCAATGGCAAATGAAAAAAACATAATCCACAGAGCGGGTATAAACATCCTGCTATTCATCAGTTTACTCAAATACATACCCCTTACAATACGATAAGGTGGAGGTTACCCTCTGAGTAAACGCTGTGACTTAGGTCTAGCAGGTTTTCCCAACGAGCCTCCCATTCGTCGCCAAACGGGCGGTTTCCCTTTACGCTCGATCCGCTTCGTTGCCGAATGCGGGGCTAGATTACCACTTAGTGCACACTTTAATCCCCAGCGGGTTGTGCAGCGCACGCAGTCTAGGGGTTTTCCCCGACAACCTCCTCCAGTTCT
>JBLMZW010000202.1:0-13806 GCA_050259035.1 Chitinophagales bacterium
AGCCGGGATACCGCCATAAGCAGAACAAGTGCCGAAGTTCAGAATGGCCGCGGCCTTGCCACCGATATCCTGGACTAATTGCTGGAACGTTATCGGTTTGCCATTCTTTTCTCCTACAGTACAGTACATCCCATCGGCGCCGGTTGGCACCGCACCTTCAACCACAAGGTAGAACTTACCCTTGTTCTCTTCGGCAACCTTGTACATGGCTTCCTCTATTGCCAGGTCCCCGGCGGCAGCCATTACATTGGGATGATAGGTTAGGCTGATAGTATTAAGTAAAACTTCCTGGATACTCGGGTGAACAGTGTTTAACAGGGACACCGAACATCCTGTACAGCTGGCACCCTGCATCCAAATAACTTTAGGAGTTGTTCCCGCAGCAACGGCTTCCTTCAAATAAGGAGCTAAGAATCCGGACATGGATATTGCGGCCGCCGACCCGGCAGCCAGACGTAAAAAATCACGACGACTTAATTTGGTTGGCATTCAGTCAATCCCTCCCTGCTTGGACTTCATCCAGTTCCAACGACTTACAGTTGGTATTACTGGCCTTCATCAGATTTGCTGAGAGTATTTTTCTTCTTTTGCACCTCCTCTAACAGCCAGCCGCACCAGTCCTCCACTCCCTCTCCGGTTTTTCCGGATATTTTGAATATCCTGGCGGCAGGATTAATTTTGCGTATATCTTCCCTGAGCCTGTCCAGATCGAAATCGACATAGGGCAAGAGGTCAATTTTGTTAACCAGCACTACTGCAGCCTGAAAAAACAACAGGGGATACTTGGTGGGCTTATCATTGCCCTCAGTAGTACTGATAACCGCCGCCCTATAGTCCTCACCCAGATCAAACTCGGCGGGGCATACCAGGTTTCCTACGTTTTCTATAAACACTAAATCCAATTGATTACTGCCAATCTCGGAAAAAGCCTTACCTACCATCCCCGCATCCAGGTGGCAAGCCCCTTCGGTATTTATCTGCTTTACCGCAACGCCTTTTTTTTCAATACGTTCGGCATCCTGATCAGTATAGAGGTCTCCTTCGATAACCCCAATTTTTAAACGATCGTTTAAGTGTTCAATGGTACGTTCCAGGATGGTAGTCTTACCCGAGCCTGGCGAACTCATCATGTTTATGACGGGAATTCCCCGTTTTCCAAACTCCTCCCGGTTCTTCTGCGCCAGTATTTCGTTGAGGCCAAGTATCTTGCTGCCAATGTTAACCTGAACCAGTTTTATTCCCCCTCATAATTGTCAATAAAAAGCTCCCGACCTGAGGTGATTTCAATTCCTGCACTGCCGCATTCCGGACAGCTAAATCGGTATTCATTGCCAGGAGAAAACTCGGTTTGGCATTCTTTACAACAACACCTTATGTCCCGCTCCTCAATTTCCAGAACCGCATTACCGAACAAAGGGCCATCCTTAAGTACCTCAAAAGCAAAACTCAAACTATCGGGCAGAGCCATTGACAGCTTCCCAACTACCAGTTTGATCTTGCTTACACGTTCCATGTGCATTTCTTGAGTACTTTGAGTTATAATATCTAAAACGTTCTGAATTAGTGCCACTTCGTGCATGGCATTCCACCTGTCCATAACCATTGATTATTGTATGTATTATAGCAATTTATATTGATTTGGGTCAATATTTCGGACATTTCCATCTTACAAAAGTATTCTAAAAATAAAAAAGCCGGCGGAAATAATGCCGACAGATCAAATATCAACCAAAAAGGCGAGTCCAAGGAATAGCGGACTCGCCTTAATTAAGGCCAATTCAGCATCTCCTTTCCACAATGGGAGGCATACCCGTTTCCCGGTATACCCTAAACGGCTATACTTTCATAGTCCCTGCCTTAGAAAGCAATAGCTCGGAGAATATTATATTGTCGTTTTATTGCATTCGACGTTATTCTGTAGATTCCTTCAAACTGTGGTAAAAAAATAAACAGGAAAATTACCGGCTTTATCTAACTCGAGCTTTACCCCAGGTATCTTCACGACACCTGTTAGGGGCAAGTATCTGCCTTACGTATAGAAACTGCTGCTTATTCAATACGGTCTTTGTGGTTTTTCCCGAATATTATTAATGCTAAAAGCTTTTAATCAGGGTATAGGTGCTGGTTATATTGTCTGCGGTAACGGAAAATAACCAGTTCCCACGAGCCGAGAGAAATACTCTGGCCTTACCTTCTTCGTCGGTAACCAGACGATACGGGTACTCACTGCTTCTATTGCCTGAGTAAGTAGCCAGAACTTCTGCTCCGCCAAGGGGAATTCCATCCTTTATTACCTGAATCTCATACTGGTCGCCAAGGTGAACATGGCTGTAGCTTAAAGGTACAATTTCCAACGGCATCCCTAAAGGTTTTATACCATGGTGATGATGATGTCCAATTTCCACAATTACTTTGGCATAATATTCTTCGGTCCCTGGCTGGTGGGAATAAACAGTTATCAAACCATCGGTTTCTTCCCCCAAATTAACTTCCAGATGTCCTTCGTGTTCAATGGCTGGAGTTTTATTTTCTGCTCCATCCTTAACTACGAAAAGCTCTGCCTGTTCTAAAGTCTCCCCGGGAATAGCCTGCATATTGTGACCTTTGAATAGTTTTAAGATTACCTGATCTCCAGGATGAAAATGACCATGGTCGCTGGCTGGTTCCAGCCAGAGTTCACTGCCCTGAATCACCGTATCGGTTCTAATTTCGTCAAGTATTATGCGATGGTGGACTAGTTGCATCTCCCTGATCCGGGCTTTTACAATTTTCCTTTCCCCGAAAACGCTTTCCAGCATAATTTCCTGATCCTCGCCGGGGATAATTCGGTCAACTTTCTCCATCACCAGTTCTTCACGGCCGTCACGTACCATATAGACATTAGCTTCACACATGTTACAGCCTCCCTTATCGTTCCATACAATCAGGGCAAACCAGACCCTTATCAGTCCTGACCGCTTTCGGCTCCATTACCCCTTCGCCACAAACATCGCAGATGACGGTAGGATAGATTTTAGCTTTTTCCGGGAGTTGAAATTCTACCTCCCGGTAATCGAAAAGGCTGTCAAAAGGTCTTTGCATAATATCCTCGAAGAGAACTCCGCGCAGGTGATCTTTTTCATTCTCTTCCTCACCGGTCAGGGTATCCTTTTGCGCCAGTTCTCTGAACCTATCATAGTTCGGCCCCTTGCGAGAATCCGGTTTGAGGATCATTCGTACCGCACGCCCATTTTTCCTGCTGGCAACGATATAGACCTGTTTACCGTAATCGCGGAATATCAGGTTGCCTTTGCCCATCGTGCACCCCAGGATAGCCTGAATAGCATCCACCCCGCAGGATTTGTGTTCGACAATCGCTAAAAGTTCTTCATCGTAATCCGGCTCAACATCAAGATACTGCATGGCAAACTGAGCCGCCCTTACCCCCATTAAGAGCCCGGGGCAAATATGCCCGTGAAAATCAACCGCTTGCTCCAGAGGAGACTTATCTCTGCACATTATCAATTACCTCCGATCAGTAGGTCTGGGCGTTTCTGTTTTTTTAGATTTGACTTACATATCTTCGTCAGTTGGTTGTATACTGACGCACCAGCATTTTTACCCTATCTACCAGGTGATCGACCTGTATGGGCAATGGTTCATCCGAAATCCCGGCAATTTCGATTCCGGAACGGTTTAAGGGCAATAACAAGCGAATAGCCGGCGAGCTCCCAATAGCCTCGGCCATGCGTGGGGTCAATTCCCCAGAAAATGAATTGGCAGCAATTATAGAAATGGAACCGGCTATCATATCAACCCCGGGTGCGCAGTAAACCACTGCATTTTCACCGCTAGCCCCTTCATTGGCACCGGCTTTTAACATAGCCGAAGCCGCCAGGGCGTTAGTCCCCAGACCCAAAATAAATAGCTCAGAACCTATAGCCTGACGTAGTTTTTCAACAATAATTCGGCCTATACCGCCACCCTGCCCATCAACAACCGCAATACGAACAACGTGCAAAACCCATCGCCCCTAACATTTTGCCAACAGTATATCATAAGGTTGAAGTCTGATGCGACACACCAGATATAGTAGGATATTCTTTACCCACTAACAGGGTAAGAAGAATAGGATAATGATCAATGAAACGAGGGCAAAAAAAGAAGGGGGCTGGCGGACATTGCCAGCATCCCCTTATAAGATGGATGGATCAGTATGACTTGGTGATTAAATCTAAGAAATTTTATTGCTTGGCCTCCAGATATTCATTTTTTCAGCTTCCTTAATTAGATCATCCCTGAAGTCAGGGTGGGCTAATTCGATCATAACCTCCGCCCGGTGCCAGGTGGGCTTACCCCTTAACAATTTGGCTCCATTTTCAGTAACAATATAGTCCACCATCTGGCGTGGAATCGTTGTTATAGAGCCCGGTTGGAAAGTTGGTACGATCCTGGAGCGTAAGTTTCCTTCCTTATCAGTAAAAGTCGAAGTAAGACAGATAAAACTCTTACCGCCTTTACTCCACTGGGCTCCCAGTACATAATCCCACATACCGCCGTTCCCGGAGATTTGTGTGAAACCATTGCTTTCGCCGTTAACCTGTGAGTATAGGTCAACCTGGACAGCGTTGTTAATAGAAACGAAGTCATCCAGTTGACAAATTACCCTGGGATCGTTGCAGTAGTTTACGGGATAGGAAGCCACGGCCGGATTGTTATCCATGAATTGATACATGCGGCGGCTGCCTATGGCGAAAGTGTACCCTACCCGCCAGCGGTCTATTTGTTTACATGCCCCATTCATACGCCCTGACTCCATCATATCCATATAGGCATCAACAAACATTTCCGTATGCCCGCCCAGGTTTTTGAGATCGGAATCGGCAATAGCCCGACCCACGGCATTGGGCATTCCGCCTATTCCCAGCTGAATACAACACCCGTCATGCAATTGATCCATAATATGACCCGCGATTTGCTTGTCAGTTTCACTGGGCTGAGCGCCGGGAATGTCCATCAGTAATTGATCCTCTGGCGCTTCAACAATATAGTCTACTTGGGAAATATGAATCGATTCTTCAGCCCCTCCCAGGCAAACCGGCATATCTTTGTTAACTTCGAGTATTACGTAATCTGCCATTTCCATCTTAGCCAGGGTTTCAGAATTCTGGGGACCAAGGTTAAAGTAGCCATGTCGATCCATAGGACACACCCGAGAAATAACAACATTAATTTTAGGAACAATATGATCCCGGTATAAGGAATTTGCCTGGTGATACAGAATCGGCGAATAATAAGCCAACCCATAGCTTTGCAGTACCCGGGCTACTTTGCTGAATTGCCAGTCGTGATACGTGAAACTATCAGGTATTTTCGCTACCTCAGGGACCGGTGGAAGGGTAACCGCACAATAAACTTTGACATCCCTTAGTTCGTCCTTTCTTCCGGCCAGAGCAATGTCGCAAACAACTGGTTTACCATTAAAGAAACTGTAATCTACTCTGTCCCCCGATTTGACAACCTTCACTGCTTGTTCCGCTGAAACCAACTTCTCTTTGTACTCCCTTTCAAATCCCATCTAAATACCTCCCACATAAAGATATATAAATATATGTCTGTTAATTACTAATACAACTATCGTGCCAACCCCATTTACCGCCCTTTTTAAACACTGCCCCTGGCCTGGTGTATGAATTATCATTCACTCCGGTAAACAGAAAAAAACAAGGCAAAATAAAAAACTCCGGTTAAAGCGCCTAACCGGAGATTTTCATTAAACAACGTCTTATGTAGCGAAAACACTACACTATGAATGCAAAACCCTACGCCGGACTATCAGTGATCCAATAAATGGTATTTTTTCATCTTTGCATATAATGAAGTACGGTGAATATCCAATAATTTTGCCGCTTGATTACGGTTCCATTTTGTAGCCCGGAGAGCCCTCAGTATCTCCTCTTTTTCCATATTATCTATGAAACTGCGTAAGCTGTGTTCCTTAATAGTTCCCGTATCCTGAAGAACCTGAAGTATTTCGTCAGGCAGATGGTTAATCCCGATAGGACCTGTCCGGGCATTTATGCATGCTCTTTCGATCGTATTCTTAAGTTCTCTGACATTGCCCGGCCAATTGTAACTATTAAATATTTGTTGAACTTTCTTTTCAATCCCTGGGACCGACATTCGCATCTCATAATTACTGTTATCCAAAAAGTACTGGCATAGTAAGGGAATATCTTCAGATCTTTCTCTAAGGGCCGGAATACGCACCATAAAAAGGTTTAGACGGTAAAAGAGATCCTCGCGGAAAAGCTTACTTTCCACTAAATCACTGAGATCTGAGCTGGTGGCGCTTATAACTCTGACATCTACCAGGGCAATATCTGTCCCACCTACCCTCTCTATTTCCCCCTCCTGCAATACCCTTAATAATTTCGCCTGAACCTTGTATGGCAGTTCGTTCACTTCGTCCAGAAAAATAGTACCACCATGAGCTAGCTCGAATTTGCCAGGTTTACCTCCCTTTCTAGCTCCGGTGAAAGCCCCTTCATCATACCCGAATAACTCGGCTTCGCTGAGATGTTCAGGTATACTGGCACAGTTGACTCTTATAAATGGTCTATCCCGTCGGGGACTATCCTGGTGTATTGCATGGGCAAATAATTCCTTACCGGTTCCGGTTTCTCCAACGATAAGTACAGGCACTTTAGTCTTGGCTACCTGTTGAGCCTGTGCCTTAACCGAGTTGATAGTGATGCTGTTCCCGACCACGGAGTCAAAAGAATATTTGGCACCTGAAAGTTTACGGATCTGGTTTTTATAGTACTCCAGCTCCCGATCCAGGTTTTTAATCCGTTGAACAAAACCCTGGGCTTCATCCATATATCGGAAAACACTAACCGCTACAGCACCGATAATACGTCCATCCCAAAAAATTGGCATCCGTGAAACGAATACAGTCTCCCCGGATATTTCCCATATATCAGCGTATATTGGTTTTCCAGTTACTACAACTTCCATCATACGGCTCTTCGGATATACGTCCAATACATGTTTCCCAATAACTTCGTTCTTGTTGAGGTCCGACAATTCGGCATACTTATCGGTAAGAATAACGATATGGCCTTTTTCATCAACCATTATCGCACCCTCAAAACCGTTAAGAATGGTATCTATTGCGGATAAGAGTTCTGCTGGTAGATCATTCAACTTCAACATTCCCGCCTCCGGCCATTAATTAATAGATATCAGCCTGAAGAACCAAGAATCATATTTCTACAATTAATATAATACCAGAAAATAAGTGCATTATCTTGGCAAATCGACATTCTGGCATTTTTCTGGCAAATTGCGTTGTCCTATTAAATCGGTTAAAATAAGGCGGTTAGGTTACTTTCACCATTTATTAACACCTGATTGGAGCCAACTCATGATTGAAAGTTTCAGAAGTTTATTAAAAATAAATTCGAGAGTAATTATCCTGGTCCTACTTCTGCTAGTTGTATTTGACCTTCTGCTAAGAGTCTTGATTCCCGAGTATATAAACCAGGACGTCCGTCGCCTGCCCGCCGACAATAACAACATAATTGGCCTTTGGAAGGATGAGCTGGCCCGGTGTAATGATTATAAGGTTGTTTTCATCGGAGACTCAGTTGTATTTGGCGGGGGGGTTAGAGAAGAAAGCCAAACCCTTCCCAGTTATTTTTCCCAGTACTTGAAAACGAATTACCCCGATAAAAATATCAAGGTATTTAACTTTAGCCAGGCCGGCTGTACACCGGCAGACACCTATCAGATATTAAGATACATCTCTGACGCCAGGCCAGACTTGGTGATTTATGACGGAAATTTAGGGTGGTTTGATAAACCCCGTATAATGGAACACCCTTATTTGATTCAACTCAATCCCGCATCAATGACCCCCCGGTTCCAAAGAATTCTAGGTATGCAACCCCCTTCGCAGGGAATGGAATCAACTGTCACCCGGTATATTTCGAACTTCTGGATGCTCTACCGAGCCCGGGTTTTTCTGGACTATTGGTGGCTTGGTCAGCCGCCTAAGGAAAAGATGAAACTGGTAGTCCAGTATGGCACCCCGAAGTATCTTCTACGTGGGGCTAACGAGTGGACACCGGAGAAAACTGAATTGTATAAGAACTGGACCCAAAAAGACCTGGATTCTTTACGGGGGAAAAAAGTTAAACTGGGATATTTTAAAGTAAGTTCTCAAAACCCGCAGTGGATGATGTATGAGGAACTAATGCTATTAGCCGAAAAAGATAATATCCCCATGGTAATGTTTTTTCCGCCTCGTAATCGCGTTCTAATGACTAAATACAACCTTCTGGATGAACCCGGTTTTAACCATACCCAGCAGCAGATGGCGCAGTTGGCTGAAAAACATGGGGTAACGGTTCTAGATTATACCTGGGATATTGACAGCAAGAATTTTGTTGATTCGCTTCACCTGGACGCCCGGGGCAACCGCGACCTGGCACGTTTATTATCAACCGATTTAGCAAGCAGAGGTCTACAAGAAAGAATATCAGGTCATTTAAGGAGTAATGATTAGTGTTCAGTACCTGGACTTTTATCGTTTTTACTATAGCGGTATGTTTGGCTTACTGGCTTTGTCCGCCTAGATTCAGAGCTTATATCCTCACCGCCGCCAGTTTCCTTTATTTTTTCTACTTCTATCGTGAAGCAACGATTTTCCTTTTGATAGTGGCAGTGGCGGTATTTTTATGGGGGCTGGCGCTTAAAAACTCGATCAAGCTGCAAAAAGTCATTTTGACAACAGGCGTTGTTTTGCTGGTTGGTATTCTGGGCTATTTTAAATATGCTGCTTTCGTCGCGGAGAATATTAACCGCATTTTGTCCCTTTTCCACCTGCATAGAATGACCAGTATTGAAGCCGCCATTTTTATTCCTTTAGGAATTTCATACTTTACTTTTAAAATGATTCATTACTTAATCGATTTAAAAAAGGGTTCGATTCCCTCACACCGGGCTATTGACTTTTTTAACTACATTTTTTTCTTTCCCATTTTAACGGCTGGTCCAATTGAAAGATTTCAACCGTTTCTGAAACAAAGTAAGACCAACAATCAGTTTCATCTTGAGAATGTCTACATTGCCCTGCCTAGAATAGCCAGTGGTTTTTTTAAAAAGTTGGTCATTGCTGAGCCCCTGGCCCTTTTGGCAGCATATCTCCAACACCCTGACCTAACTATATGGCAGTATTGGGTTGCTTCTTTGGCTTTTACTCTGCAAATCTATTTTGATTTTTCCGGGTATTCAGATATCGCCATCGGTATTTCCCGTCTTTTCGGATATGAGATTATGGAGAACTTTAACTGGCCTTATTTATCGCGAAATGTTTCGGATTTCTGGAAAAGGTGGCATATGTCACTTACCGCATGGTTTCGGGACTACTTATTTATTCCCCTGGGTGGAAGCCGTACAGCTTTTGGGATAATTATCCTTAATACTTTCATTGTTATGGCCGTTACTGGATTATGGCACGGAGCTGGATGGCATTTTGTTATGTGGGGATTGTACCACGCCTGTGGTTTAGTTGCTCTAAGACTTTATAGAAAGTATTTAAAAACTTCAGTTTCAAAGTGGATCAACCTAAAATCCCAATTGGTCGCAGGTTTTAATGTTTTAATAACGTTTTTATTTGTTAATATCGGTTGGGTTTTCTTTGCCTGTTCCGCCACCCAAAGTCTTTACGTGGTAAGGCATATGGCGGGGTTATAATGAGAACGGAGGTTATTTTATGAAACATTTTTTTCGGGACTTTGTTAAAGCCCTGTTATGGTTTTTAATTATCGTAGCTATTGTTTTATCAGCGACCAGCGGCTATCAGGAATTTATTTATCAAAACTTTTAGTTGCCTTCGCTTTTTGTTAAGGCTATGTTATTCATATGTTCCGGGTTTCAACGTCTCATAATTCTATGAGACGTTTTTCCATTTGAGCCATCCTGGATAAAATATCGGAATGGGAGAATGGGCCATGAAAATTATCAGGGATAACAGAATTGATATTGATCTAATTGGAATGTGTGTTTCCGGGCCCAAAATATTTACTAAGAGTACCGATCGATTTTGGGATGATGAACATATATCGGAGCAGATGTTGAAGCTGCATTTGGACCCTAATGTGGAAGCTGCCAGTAGAACTAAAGAGACAATTGAAGCAGAAACAGACTTCATAATCAAACTAACAGATATGGACTCCGAAAAATCTGTCCTTGATTTGGGTTGCGGTCCCGGGCTTTATGTTCGGGAGTTTGCCAAGACGGGAGCGCGGGTTACGGGCGTAGATTTTTCTGACCGATCAGTTAATTATGCTACTCAGTATGTCGGTTCAGAATATGCAAACACCAGGTTTGTAAAAATGAATTACCTCGATCTCAATTTTCAAAAATCCTTCGATATTGCCACGCTGATTTATTATGACTTTTGTGCTTTGAATACCGATGAGCAACATCATTTGTTGGCAAATGTATACGATGCATTAAACGATAATGGAATTTTTGTTTTTGATGTAATAACTGAAACTTGGGTTAACCCACTGTTGTCGGGGATATCCGTTGCGAGCGGAGGATTTTGGAGTCCTAAACCTTATATCGAGATTGTACAGATATTTACATACGATGAACCCAGAACCGAGGGGATACAGTACACAATAATCGGTGAGGATGGTACAACGAGAGTTTTTCGACTCTACCACCGTCTTTTTAGCCTGGATGAAATCACCCATGTGCTTGACACCCATGGATTCAAAGTTGAAAAAGTATATAGAAATTTAAAGGGTGATTCTTTAGACAAGGGATCTGAAACATTTGGTATTGTGGCCCGAAAAGTTTAATTAACTTAATAACAGAACGTAAGCCCGTCTTATTTGTTGCAGTTGGTAGAATTGCCTATTTTGCCCTTGATAACCAGTCAATATTTATTCTATACTAAATTATTGGAATATTGTTACTATTTACGGGATGTCTTCTACTTTGATGAGTCCGACCAGAGGAGGTGGGGTTTTACAGTATGATAGGCGCCCCGGGGAACATTTTTATTCCTGCGGCAACTTCCTATCGATAATAAGGTATTGGATGTTTTTATAGAATAATTGTTGTTCTTCTACATAATCACACTTCATAGCCATTTGATTCACTTATCGCTTCTTCCATCCGAATGCCTGGCAATATTTCCGTTGAGCCCAGTTAAAGTTTTCAATAGCTCGATTCAGTTTATAACTGGTTTAGGGGTATATTGCGTCCATAATCTTAGGCCTCAAGTTGGTATTTAAATATTTAAAGAAAGAGGGTTGAGCGTACATGTCCTCAAATTTTGCTTTTGATACCCGGGATATTAAATTCATTCTGAAAGAATGGCTTCCTACTGACGAGATTTTCGAATATGACAAGTATAAGGGATATTATTCCCGTGAAGACCTGGATATGAGCATTGACCAGATTTATAGGATTTGTGCCGATATGATCGCCCCCACAAATGAAGACGGCGAAAAAAACCCGGTGCGGTTTGAGAATGGCAAAGTCATCCTCCCTCCAACCTTTCCCAAGCTCTACAAATATATTCAGGAAAATGGCTGGGCAACTGCCAATGTGGACGAAGAAGCTGAAGGCACAATCCCTGAGGTTATACAAGGGTTAGTATCTGAGATGTTAACAGCAGCCAATCCAGCTTTCGTTCCCTATCTCGGGTTAACCAGTGGTGCCGCCCGCCTTATCCAATCTTATGGGCAGCAAGAGGACAAGGAGAAGTTCCTTCCCAAAATGCGTGAGGGCACCTGGTCGGGGACCATGTGTTTGACCGAACCTACAGCCGGATCGGACGTTGGCGATATACTATCCCGAGCTTATCCCACTGACGTCCCCCGCATTTATAAAATTAAGGGCAACAAAATTTTTATTACCGGCGGAGACGGGGATCATGTGGAAAACCTTATCCACCTCTATTTGGCGCGTATCGAAGGGTCAAAGCCCGGAACCAAGGGTATCTCCCTGTTTATAGTCCCCAAGTTCTGGGTAAACGACGATGGGAGCATGGAGCCGAACGACGTGGAATGCACCGGTGTCGAGCACAAATTGGGGCTTAAAGGTTCAGCTACTGCCGCTCTGGCCTTTGGAGACAACAATAATTGTCGGGGAATCCTTCTAGGGTCATACAATGCTGAAACCGGCGAAGGTCAGGGGATGGCTCAAATGTTCCAGATGATGAACGAAGAGCGCATGGGTGTCGGATGTATGACCAACGGGGTTACGGCCAATGCCTATTGGAACGCAGTGAAATACGCAAAAGAGCGGGTTCAGGGACGCCCCTTAACTGATATGAGGGGGAAACGAGTTTTTCTGATTGAACATGAGGACATCAAGCGTATGCTTCTGCACAACAAAGCTATCACTGAGGCCTGTCGTGCGCTTAATGCCAGAACATACTATTACATTGACGTAAGACACCTCGACCCCGACCCGGCCAAACGCGAATGGGCCGACAATCGAATTGAATGTATGGTTCCCATGTGTAAGGCTTATGCCAGCGATGAAGCATGGTCATTAATTTGTGATTCGATTCAGGTCCACGGGGGCTACGGCTATTGCGAAGATTACCCCGTTGCCCAAGCAGCGAGGGATGTAAAGATAAATTCGATCTGGGAAGGCACTAATTTCATACAATCCCTGGACTTAATAGGGCGTAAATGGACAGCAAAGGGCGGTCAGTTATTTGCCGAGGTACTAAAAGATATCGAAGATTTTATTAACGAGAAGAAAGACTCGGCTGCCGGTCTGGAAAAGGAATTCGCTAACCTGGAAAAAGCCCTGGGAGCTTACCGGGAAATCCAGGGGGCAATCCTTACATTCTTTACTGAAGGCAAAATTAACATGATGCCAGTATACTCCCGGCGTATTCTGACAGCCACAGCGCAGTTGTTTGCTGGTTGGTTGCTGCTTGACCAGGCTCTCCTGGCTCAGAAACGTGCCGCCGAACTGGGTGAAAGCCATTTCGATTATTCTTTCTATAAGGGGAAGGTCCTTTCAGCCAGATACTACCTGCGTAATGTAGTACCCAATGTGTGGTGGACTCTGGAAGTGGTTAAAGAAGCAGACACCTCGGTTCTGGAAGCTGACAGTCTGACATTTGATCACTAAAAATAACCGCGGTTCTAAAGATTTACATGGGTCCTTACTCGGGTAATTATTACCCATCTCAGTACCCATGTCAGGTTCCATAGGGTTGTCCAGTCCGACAACCTTCTTTAAAACCTTAGAGATGATGGGGAAAATAAAAAATTCCTCATCATCTCTTTTTAATTTGCATAATGTGGGCTTTTCAGTGTCTTTTGCTCAAGAGATTCTTAATAATAAACGTTAATATATAGAAGAAAAATGCGCAGAGAACAATTGTAGCGCCGGTAGCTGTTTCCCAGTAAAATGAAAGGATAAGCCCTATAATGCCAGATAACAGACTGAATAGGACCGCCAGCAGATTGTAGGAGCGCATACTCCCGGCAGCATTTCGTGCAGTGGCAGCGGGAAGAACCAGAAGAGAATTAATCACCAGAATCCCAACCCATTGAATTGACACGGTTACAACCAGGGCTACTAATATCGCAAAAAAGGTTTCAAAGAATTCTCCATTGACCCGGCGGCTTCGGGCTACAGCCGGGTTAAAACTCGTCAAAAACAGTTTATTGTAGTATAGTACCCAGGTAAAAAGAACCCCAATTAGAAGCAGTATTAGAAGACCGATCTCTTGAGGCGTAATACTAAGCAGGTCACCAATTAAATAGGATGAATATC
>JBLMZW010000203.1:0-4528 GCA_050259035.1 Chitinophagales bacterium
TGTCTATATCGCTCCAGCGCGCACCCGCTTCAACTCGGGCGGTCTTTTGTTCCGGGTTGATTTCGATGATTTTTCTGAAAGGGGACAAATCAACCACGATCCCGGCCTGGGTGGGGATGACGCCGCCAAACCCCCATGAAGCAGCTCCGCGCGGTATAACCGGGACATTCTTCTCATTGGCAAAGGCTAGAACCTTTTTGATTTCTGCGATGTTTTTAGGCTGCACCACGAAGGATGGCTGCGTTTTAAATAACAGTTTGGTCATGAAAGAGGGTACGTCGCCGATGTCGTGGCTGTACATCTCTTTCTCTTCCGGTCTGTCAATAATTCTTATGTCGCCTGCAATTCTTCTAAACTCTTCTATTATTTTCATATTGTCCCCATCTCTTTTTGTTCCGCAGTTGGCCCTTTAGAGTAAGATATATGCCAAAAGGCTTCACCTAACGCAGTATATGACCATGTCAAGTGATCTAGAAACTGGTCAGGTAGTTGTCAAGTTCCCATTGATGAACCGCACAGCGGTAGCTGTCCCATTCAACCTTTTTGCAGCCCACCAGTTTTTCATAGATGTGCGGGCCTAATGCCGCTTTTATCACATCATCCTTAGCAAGTTCATCCATAGCCTCTTCGATGCTGCCAGGCAGGCTAATTATACCGAGAGCTGTACGTTCTGCTTCGTCCATGTGATAAATGTTCTGCCCTACCTCTTCTGGAGGCAAGATTTTGTTCTTTATTCCATCCAAACCTGCAGCCAGCATTGCAGCTATGGCCAAGTAAGGATTGCATGCCGGATCCGGGTTGCGAACTTCAATTCTGGTACTGGCTCCGCGCTTGGCTGGAATTCTTACCAGGCAGCTGCGGTTGGCTTGTGACCAGGCTACATATACTGGAGCCTCGAATCCAGGGACCAAACGTTTATATGAATTAATAGTCGGGTTGGTAATAGCCGCTAACCCCCGGGCATGCTTCATGATGCCTCCAATGTAATACCTGGCGATTAAACTTAGACCCTCGGGATCATTGGGGTCGTAAAAAGCATTTTTCCCATCGAGAGTGGATAGAGATTGGTGACAGTGCATTCCGGATCCGTTGATCCCGGCAATTGGTTTGGGCATAAAGGTAGCATGCAGCCCGTGTCTCTGAGCAATGGAACGAACCACCAGTTTAAAGGTCATGATTTTGTCTGCTGTATCAACCGCTGAATCATACTTGAAATCGATTTCATGCTGACCTGGTGCCACCTCATGGTGGGAGGCCTCAATCTCAAAATCCATCTCTTCTAAGGTAGTTACCATGTCACGGCGAGCATTTTCCCCGAGGTCAACCGGTCCCAGGTCGAAATAACCTGCCTTATCCTGGGTATTAGTAGTCGGATTGCAGTCATCATCCTGTAGAAACAGAAAAAACTCCGCTTCCGGGCCAACATTCATGATGTAACCCATTTCTTCGGCTTCCTTAACTACTCTTTTAAGGTTAAGCCGGGGGCAGCCGTGGAAGGGTTTATCATCCTTGTTGTGAATATCGCAGATCATTCTGGCAACGTCAGCGTTTGGTGATCTCCAAGGAAAGATTTGAAATGTATCCAGGTCAGGTTTTAAATACATGTCGGATTCTTCAATACGTACAAAGCCTTCAATCGACGAACCGTCGAACATCAATTCACCATCTAACGCTTTTTCCAGCTGACTGGGGGGAATGGCTACATTCTTTAACTGACCTAGGACATCGGTGAATTGGAGACGAATAAACCGTATCCCATGCTCCTTAACCTTCTCTAGAATCTCCTGCTTTTTTTCCTTAGTCATCATTTTTCCACTCCTTTTACTAATATTAATTATTTCTGGCGGCGATAATGGCTTCCGCCACCGCCTTTAGAGGAATTCCGGTGTCCATGCTCATTTTCTGGATCAACCGATGAGCTTCTTCTTCGTTTATCCCTTGTTCCTTTATTAGTAAGCCTTTAGCAACATCGAGCAGTTTGCGTGTAGCCAGCTGCTGTTTTAGTTTTTCAACCTCCTTCTGCAAACTGGCTCGTTTCTTGTAATTCATCAAGATGGATTCTATCGCCGGTATTAATGAATAAGTTACAACCGGTTTTAATACATAAGTGAATTCACCAATATTCGGGTCTGTTTCCCCTGCCAAAATAAGTACCGGAGCCAACCAATCCTCCTCCAGAATCATGGCCGCCTGCCCGACCCGACCTCCTTCCAATGCAGCGTCAAGAATAATCAGGTCCACGGTCATAGATCGCGCCTTCCGTAAAACGTCGGCTGCATTGCGAGCCTCTGCTACTACCTGAAATCCACGCTGAGTTAAAATATCTTTAACTGACTTTTTGAGGGCCGGATTTACAATCGCTATCAATACTTTCAAGCTTTGATCACCCCCATAAAACAAAAAGCGCCTAACCACGTGATTAATACGTGGAGTGACGCCCTTGCCCACAATGTAAGTTTTCTTCTCTAATATGCTTCCAGAAGCCCGAATTTATAAGTCCTTCACCTCGAAAGGCTTTGACCATCACCTGCGGCAACGTCTTTGTTTCCGCATGGTGAAATATGATTTCATTTTCTTTGTTAATTAAATTGTATATTGGGGGAAATGTCGTGTCAATGGATTGCTATTTCGCATCGTGAAAATAACACTTAGTAACTCTAGATTGAAGGTCGATGTCAACAACCAACTTCTTCTTTTGGTCAGTTTCAATGAGTGTTATTACCTCCTGCCATCTTTCTTCATCAGGTAATAAATCGCTGAGTCGATTGGGAAATTGATCTATAAGTTTATCGTTAAAAACTGTGCCTTCCCGGTCAGGGAACAAAGCCACGTAGATAATCCCGGTCTCAACCAGATCTTGAAAGAAATGAGTCCCAAAGGAGAGTTCCGGCATTACTCCATTATTAGGTGAAGCTACTTCGACGAGCACTTGAGCATTACATATTTCAGCGAAGGAAACTGGTACCCCTAACGAAGGTGTACTTGTTCCCCACCTGCCCGGGCCAATGAAAATAACGGATTGACGTTGGGTTTTGAGCTGCCTGTTTATCTTGCCGATTAGCCGGGCAATTTGATATTTCTCATTAAGCGGCAGTTCGACATACTGGTCATGTCTGACATAAACCAACCGTGTGGCTGTTATACTGCAATCCGGTCCCATAAAGCTGTTCCGAGCCGAAAAGAAAACCTTATCTGGTTCTACCTGCTCAATTGATCCCTGGCTTAATGAATTCTTAACTGTCTGAAGAGGCCTACACTGCAGAAGGTTAATCTGCAGCTTAGCATCAGATGATAAATTAGCAGTGAATTCAATATCAACTGGATATCTATAGGCCTCTTCCAGATCCTGCAGCATGTTCTTCATTAATTTGGCGAAAGGTGTGTTCACCAGAAGTTTTTCAAAGGTCAAAGTCCAGGCCTCCGATGAAACGTAACCCATCTCTCTAAGCTTCCGGGTAGCCGCGTGATCCCGCACCGCAAAATATTCCCACAGCCGGGGGGTGGTTTTTAGAATATCGGCTACGTTAATAAGCGGTACCGTGTCTAATTCGTTTTGAACGGTATCAAGCAAATCAACTTTATGCTGGGAAAATCTCTGAATCTCTTCCTGTGTGTTATCTGGTCGAAGAAGAGGCTTATCCAGAGCTATTATGCGGGGATAATCATCATCCACCCGGTCAACTGCTCTGGTGCCTAATCCTAATACCAGTCTCATCATGCCCGCGCCGATATCGATGTCTTCGCGCCAGGCATAGGGATTGCGGGATAAGGCCACACCGGCTATATCAGGAAAGAAATAAAAACCCCGATGGGACCCTGAAACTCGCTGTACCAGTAGTGCCATCTGTTCATCGTTTTGGGCCAAACCACGTTGCATGCGGTATGCGAGCGCATCCTCGTTCATAGTGCTGGCGTATACAGTTTTTACGGCCTTCTCGAATAAATTGTATCTTTCCTGAGGGCTTCCCTGGTTTACACAGAAAATGCTTTCGTATTTCCCGGCAAAAGCATTCCCGAATCCATCTTCTAATAAGCTGCTGGAGCGAACTATAATTGGCGCCTGGCCGAAATACTCCAGCATTTCCTGTATCTGTTCGCTAATGGTATCTGGAAGCCGCCCGTTTAACATTTCTTCCCTTAAGGTTGCCGCAGTAGAAAAATAGTTTTCTTCTTGTTTTTGTTCTAAGCGCAGCTTCCAGCACCCGTTTTCTACCAGGTAAGTATAGTAAACATCAGAACCAACGAAGAAGGAATCATGCGGTTCCATCCATTGGCGCCAGTTCACGTCGCGACTTTTTCTCAGGATGGCCCGGGCCAGGAGCATCCCCACCGTCTTACCACCTAGAAACCCGGTTCCTATAAGATGGGTCCTTATACGCAACAAATCCTTCAGGGTAAAGAAAGTGTGGGCCAATCGTAGTATCCGATCATCCCGTCCGACCATCATTCGGCATAATTTCTCCACCATTTCTGCTTCTTCTGCTTCACCAACTGATTCTCCATTTTCCAATCTCTTTAATAGATCTTC
>JBLMZW010000204.1:0-2605 GCA_050259035.1 Chitinophagales bacterium
GCTGAAAATAGCCTGTTAGAAGCTATACGCAGCAGCGGACTTCTCATAAACGAATAGTGGGAGGAGCTTCAAATGAATTATGATGTGGTGATAATGGCCGGAGGTGTTAACTCCGGGGAACTGCGTAAATACGCACCATATGAGAGCGAAGCACTAATAATAATTGGCAACTACCCCATGATACTCTATGTCTATGAAGCGGTGAAACGCAGTAACAAAGTAGGCAACATAATCATCAGCGGACCGGATTCCCTGAGGGAGCTTTTTAAGAAAGAAGAAAACCTGGTATTTACACCGCCGGGAGAGGACCCGCTGGAAAGTCTGTCTAATGCCCTTAACACAGTGGGAGTGGCAAATCTCTCGGAGAAAGTCCTGGTATTACCTACGGATATACCCTTTATTACGCCGGAAGCTATTGATGATTTTATCGATCGAACTGAACAATTCGAAGCGGATTTTTATTATGCCATAGTGCGCAAGGAAGTTAACGAAGCCCGGTTCCCAGGCGTAATCAGAACTTATGTCAATATTAAAGAGGGTACCTTTACCGGAGGAAACCTTTTTGTCATTCGAACTCCAATCGTCAACCAGTGCATAGAACTGGGCAAAAAGTTGGTGCAGAAACGTAAGAATCCTCTAGCCCAGGCCAAACTGTTCGGAATGAAGTTGGTATTTAAATTCATTACCAGACAATTGTCCATTGCGGATGCGGAACAAAGATTTTCAGAAATCCTGGGTATTTCGGGAAGGGCAGTGGTCTCACCTTATGCCGAAGTAGGGGTGGACGTAGACAAACCCAGTGATTTAAAATTAGCGGAACAATATCTCGGGAAAAAATAAAGCCCTGATTAAGTCAAGGCCTCCGGGACTACTGAGGCCTTGACATTGAAATATTTCTTTACCATTAACTCTTCAAATAGCATCTCTAAGCGTTGATTATTCCAGCCGCCTAGTTTATCTTTTCCAGGATAACGTTTATCACGCCTAAATCCGTCTGACAGGGTATGGCAATACTCTTAACCGAGTAATTCGGGATGATTACCGGCGGTTCTAAATGCATGTTTATTCCCTGGTTATCCATATTAATAATAAAAAGCCCGTTATTTAAATTGAGAAACTCGGCTACGGATGACTCGGCCAGTTCCGAAATACTATCTATCGCTATGCCGCTGTATTGCTGTGCTACTTTAACGAAGGTTTGTTTATCCATCGCAACATATGATGCCATGGTGAATGGACCAACAATATCCTGCCTGGCGGCTATATTTGATTCTATGGTTGCGACCGGAGGCTGCTTCAGTATGGGAACCTGTCCCAGAAAACGTACGATACTGTTCATCATCAATAATACATAGTCTTGCAGGGTTCTAGTATAACCTGAATCAGTTGAGGTTAAGAAACTACGAACAACTGTTTCCATATCCCCCTGTTGAATGGCTGTGAACTGTTCCAAAGTCAATCCGGAATCCCGTTTATAATCATTAAGGGCTTTTTCAAGTTGTTCCATGGTCATTAAATTCATATCCACCAGGGTCTGGCTGAGTTGAGTATAACTATTTTTCTGTTGACCTAATAGCTCATCAACCTGATTTGCAGTAAGGTACCCTTTTAAGACCGCAATCTCACCAATCCTTTTATCCATGGTTTTTTGCAGCCCCTGGATTTCATTTACCTGGGCCGCAGTTAAAAGACCGGCGTTAATGGCTAGTACTCCAAGCTTGACTCTGGTAGAATCCGAGACCTGCAACGCTTCCTTCAGCGATTCATTGGAAATTATACTTCTATTAAGCAGATAATTACCGAAATATTGATTAAACATAATATGGCCCTCCTAACTAATCGCTTTGGAAATTACCTGTGATATAAGGGTCTGAGACCATGGCTTTTGGATAAAGTCGGTTGCACCTGCTTCAAGAGCTTCTTTAAGAACCTCTTTAGTTCCTGAGGACGAAACGATAACTACCTTAGCGTCAGAATCAATCTCCTTTATCTGTTTCAAGCAGGAAATGCCTCCGCCATTGGGCATTACCACATCTAAAAATACCAGATCAGGATGATGTTCAGAAAACAACCGGACGGCAATCTCACCATCTTCAGCTTCTATAACTGTTATGTCCTTGCCAAGACCCTTAATGAAGTCGGCAAGCTGACTTCTTATCAGGAGAGAGTCGTCACATACCAGGATTTTTCTCTCGTTGCCCGCCATTCTATTTTTTCCTCCCTTCGAATCTTCCTTCATATAGTAATTGACCTGACCATTTCCTAATTCGCCAAATATAAATAAAAACCCTGCCACATTTTTCCGTAAAATCTTTTAGGCAAATGAAGCCCCCGGAATCACCGATTGGTGAGACCAGGGGCACCTTCCAGGAGGGACTTGTCATCTTATTTAACCATCATATAGACGGTCGCATGGCGGCAGGAGAGGGCGGGGGGGTTGCCCCCTCCCACCTATCAGTATCAGATCAATAGTCTAATTTTTTAGACAATATCACATTTTACCCCGCCTTTTATACACTATTTTCCAAACGGTCTGAATTATTGAGTGAAATGCCTAAATAGAAATTCAAAGTGGTTTCTAATCGACTTTTATAACGTGCCGCCT
>JBLMZW010000205.1:0-12198 GCA_050259035.1 Chitinophagales bacterium
TAACCCGCCGCTGGAAATCGGTCTCAGCTTCGCCTGGTGTTGTTCGGGCTCGTCAAATTGTCGCTCGCTGGCTTTTGGCCCAACCTTCCGGCCTCACTTGGCAAGACTTCAACTAACAGGATGGCATAAAATCCGGCAGTGCGGTGTATGACGAGCCGTCGGAACTCCCGGCGAGAGTGAGGGCTATGAAGCGGTTGGCGAAACAAGGATGTTTCGACACCTTCCGCCCTAGCTACGGATGGCTAGTCGGAAGGCTACCGCTTCATACCGAACATGAGCCCCGGAGTTCCAGGCGAGGAATCTCTCCGCACGGAGGATATTATTCCGTACTAGCTTTAACGCTATGGGGTAAAATTCTTTTAATTTTTCAGCAAATATTCAGCAACTACTCAATTATTGTTCAGGTCCTGTTAAGGGTTAATTCAGTTACCAGGGGTATATTAACTCTAGGCATTGGCAGCCCAAAGCTATTTGACTTATGGGTCTGGTGAAAGAAAGGGGATACCATGGATCAGAAAAGTAAAAGGCGCCCAGATGTATTTTTAATAGTCGTTGCTTTATTATCCGCATTTCTGAACATGTTTGGTATATGGAAGACCCAATATGCAAATGCCTATTATACTTCTGCCGTCACTAGCATGCTGCAAAGTTTTCATAACTTTTTCTTCAATTCATTCGACCCTGGCGGTTTCGTTAGCATTGATAAACCGCCGTTGGTGTTCTGGATCCAGACCCTCTTCGCTTCGGTTTTTGGAGTTCACGGATGGAGTGTCATTCTACCTCAGGCCCTGGCCGGCGTGGGTTCGGTTATTCTTCTTTATTATCTGGTGAAGCCAACTTATGGCCGGACCGCAGCACGGCTGGCCAGCCTGATTATGGCCTTAACCCCGATAGCGGTGGCAGTCAGTCGAACTAATAACATTGATTCCATGCTGGTATTCACACTACTAGTTGCTGCCTGGATGCTCTTTAAGGGTGTTCATACCCAGAAAGCAGCCTGGATTCTGGGCGCATTTGCCATGATAGGACTGGGTTTCAATATGAAGATGCTCCAAGCTTATCTGGTGGTTCCGGCTTTTTACCTGTTTTATCTGCTGGCTTTTAAAGTGGATTGGAAAAAGAAGCTGACCGTGCTCGTAGTAGCTACGGTGATTTTAGTCGGAGTATCCTTGTCCTGGGCGGTGATCGTTGACTCCATACCACAGGCTAACCGTCCTTATGTAGGTGGTAGTAAGACCAATTCCGTTTTGGAACTGGCCTTTAACTATAATGGTGTTTCGCGTTTGTTAGGCATGAACGGGGGAGATGGGAGCCCGGGAACAAAGGATGGCTTAAGGGCCAAGGACGGAAATATGTCCCCGGGCTATTTTACCCCCCCGAATGGGTCTGGCAATAACACAACCGATGATGGAAAACGGTTTGCTCCGCCGAATGGATTTGCCACTCCCCGTGGTTCATATATATACGGCGACAACCAACCGGGAATGCCCGGCCTGGACGGGTTACCAGATTCTGCCGCTGGTGGCTTCCGGCCGGGCAACGGCCCCGGGCCTGACTTTAGCACCCGAAATTCATTTGGAAGAGGTTTCGGGGGCGGCGGTATGTTCGGTACCGGACAACCCGGTCCATTGCGCCTGCTGCAATCAGAACTATCTGGACAAATAAGCTGGTTTTTACCCTTTGCGATATTGGCGAGCGTCGGTTTACTGGCAGGGATTCGCCGCCGGAAGTTTCTAACTCCCAGGGAAAACGAAACTCTGTTCTGGCTGGCCTGGTTGGTCCCGATGGTTGTGTTCTTCAGTATCGCCGGGTTTTTCCACCAATACTATCTCATTATGCTGGCTCCTGCCATAGCTGCTTTAAGCGGAGGGGGCGGGATAGCACTCTGGAAAATGTTTCGCGACAAAGAAGGTTGGAAACAATGGTTGTTGCCTCTGGCTCTGGCGGTTTCCACGGCTTTTGAATTGTATATCCTTTGGCCCTACCGTACGCAAATCGGCCAGGGGTGGATTATAGGAATTGCCCTTATAGGTTTGGCTGCGTTGATCGTACTGTTCTGTGCTGAACGGCCCAAATGGTCTCGTATGGCTGCAATAACTGGAGTACTGGTCTTATTGGCAGCCCCGGCCTACTGGTCAGCTACACCAATTGTTTACGGTGATAATTACGTTATGCCTCAAGCCGGTCCTGATCATAAACCCGGGTTCAGCCAGAAGTTCCAACCCAGAAACGACAAGTCTGATTCCGGCATCAATAAAAAATTGCTCCAATATGTAACTAAGAATAATACGGGGGAGACCTATCTTTTTGCCACCACCAGTTCCAATGGTGCCAATGCCTATATCATTGAGAGCGGCAAGCCGGTCATGGCCATGGGAGGTTTCTCGGGCCAGGATTCCATTTTAACAGTGGAAAAAGTCAAAAAGATGGTAGCAGACGGTAAAATCAAGTTCTTCTTAATTTCTTCCGGCGAGAGAAACAGGGGCCCGGGGGGAGGAGGCAGTTCTGAGGTTTTGAATTGGATCAGGGAGAACAGTACCCGGATACCCGATTCTGAATGGAAATCGTCGACCTCCGAAACCGGCCATTTTGTGGGATTTGGCCAGAGCGAAGCTTTATATAAAGTCAACGTTAAGAGTTAGGAGCGAGGAATATGAATAACCACGTAAAATATTCAATTGTTATTCCCGTTTTAAATGAAGAAGTGGTGGTAAACGAAACCTATCAACGGCTAACGACGGTTATGAGATCGCTCGGAGAACCATATGAATTGCTTTTTGTCAACGACGGCAGTACTGATACAACAGCAGAAGTTATTAAGGGGTTTATGTGGTCGGATCCAAGTGTAAGGACACTTGACTTTTCTCGTAACTTCGGGCATCAAGTAGCCATTTCCGCTGGAATGGACTACGCCCTGGGAGATGCTATTGTGATAATAGATGGCGACTTACAGGATCCCCCGGAGTTGATTCCTTTAATGATTGAAAAATGGAGAGAAGGATTTGAGGTAGTCTATGCCCGGCGTTCCAAAAGGGAAGGGGAAACCACATTTAAAAAATGGACTGCTGCCGTATTCTACAGGTTGCTTCGCTCCCTGACGGAAATTGAGATTCCGCTGGATACCGGCGACTTTCGTTTAATAGACCGTAAAGTCTGTGACGTTCTAAAAGGCATAAGGGAGAAAAACCGCTTTGTACGGGGCCTGATCAGCTGGGTTGGTTTCCGTCAAACTGCCATTGAGTACGTTCGCCGGGAAAGATTTGCCGGTGAGACCAAATACCCGTTTAAGAAAATGCTGCGGCTATCTCTCGACGGAATTACCTCTTTCTCTTATAAACCATTAAAACTGGCTGCTTACTTAGGAGTAACAGTTTCGATTGTAAGTCTTGTCTATATGGCTGTCGCCCTGGGACGGCAGTTAGCCGGCTCAGGTGCAGTAAGCGGGGTGGCCTGGGGTATTGCCGGCCTGGGACTTTTAGATGGAGTTATTTTGATAACCTTAGGGATCCTTGGAGAGTATGCGGGCAGGATTTTAGACGAAGTTAGAGGCCGTCCCTTGTATATCCTGCGCAACCAAAAAGAAAGCGAGAGTCTTCAGTCAAATGAGGTTACCTTGGAATTTGAAAAACAGGAGTCGGAACAGACAATTCCTACGATTCTGCACCGTAGGGTTAGTAAATACATCCGTTGACCTGACCTTCTTTTATATTCTTACCCGGTGGGAATGGCCTTATCTGGCGGCTCAAGTTGTGGCTTATCTAGCCGGTGTGGTCAATAGTTATATTCTTAATCGCCGGTGGACCTTTGGGAAAACCGACCGGGCAAACGCTCTGGAAGCAGGTAAGTTCTTAATTGTAAATGGATGTTCATTGTTAGTTTCATTCATATTGATCTTTGTACTATACGATACCGGTCATCTTAACCTTTGGGTAGCCAAGGGATTAGCTACCACCGGTGGAATTATCGTAAATTTCCTGGGCAGTCGACTCTGGGTTTTTGCCCGTGAAGGAGAGGTAATATGAAACCTGTACTGATTACTGGAGGCGCAGGCTATATCGGCAGCCATACCGTTCGGGAACTGCGGAAAAAAGGAATACCCGTTATAGTTCTCGATAATTTGACCACCGGTCACCGGGAAGCGGTTCAGGAGGTAACATTTTATGAAGGTGACATTGCCAATAGAGTATTAGTGGAGTCCATTGTAAGGGCACACCAGGTTGACTCAGTTATCCATTTCGCCGGCAAATGCATGGTTGCCGAATCCTTGACCCGGCCGGATCTTTATTTTCATGAGAACACAGTAAAGTCATTTGCTTTTCTGGAGACTGCAGTAAGAGTAGGGGTAAAGAACATAGTGTTTTCGTCGACAGCGGCAGTTTATGGGATTCCCGATAGGATCCCCGTTCGGGAGGATGCCCAACTTCATCCTATCAACCCTTACGGTGCTTCAAAACGTATGATTGAAGAATATATAGAGTGGCTGGGAAAGGTATATGGAGTTGGCTGGATAAGCCTGCGATATTTTAACGCTGCGGGGGCCTCGTTGGATGGGTTTATAGGAGAAGACCATCGAGCCGAGACTCATCTTATTCCATTGGTTCTACAAACTGCTCAGGGAGTCAAAGAGAAGGTTTCAGTATTCGGAACAGATTATTCAACCGACGATGGGACATGCATCCGTGATTATATCCATGTTCTTGACTTGGCTCAAGCGCACATTCTGGCCTTACAGGCTCTTGAACAGGGAAAGCCTAGCCGGGTTTTAAATGTAGGCAGCGGGAACGGTTTCTCGGTCAGAGAGATTATCCGAAAAGCGGAGTCAATTACCGGGTGCCACATTAAGGTTGAGTTTACCTGTCGAAGGGAGGGAGACCCGCCGGTATTAGTAGCTGATAGCACCGCATTGAGAGAAGCCCTGGGGTGGGAGCCCAGGTACAGCGATTTGGAAACCATATTAACCAGCGCCTGGCAATGGCATAAGACCCATCCTAATGGCTGGAACTCTCGGCCAGATTAAACGGGGAATTATCGAAGAGAGATTCAAAACGGATTTCTATAAGGATAAAAGCCGAACTATTTTTTAAAACATTGAAATAGTAAGCAGAAAGGTGGGGAATCAAAGTTGGATAAGAGAAGGAAGAATGTCCTGGAATTAGTTCTGGTGGTTAGTCTTTTACTTAATATGAGTGGTTCAGCAACGGCGGCCCAAACAAGTCAGGCAACAGTGACAACTAAAACGAAAGTATCTTCTAGCACTACCTTGAATAATAGTTTAAACGCATTGGTCAAGAAAGGCACTCTGACTAAAAATCAGGCCAGCACAGTAATCAAAGCCTTACAGGCGGTAAAACCAGGCAGTGGTAAAAAATATACTGACGTACTTGCCGCACTGGTCAAGAAAAAAACTATAACCAAAGCGCAATCCAATGCTATTTTAAAGGTTCTGCCGGCCGCACCGGCAAAAGGGAGAAATGGACCTTTGGCCGATCTGGTTAAGAAAGGAACTATTACCCAGACCCAGGCTGATGCAGTGATGAAAGCCATGCAGGGACAAAAACCGGGGGAGAATAATTCATCAACCATCCTTAACCAGCTGGTTAGTAAGAAAACCATTACTAAGATTCAGGCAAATGCGATTTTAAAAGCTATGCCGTCCGCGCCGCCCCAGGGGGGAGGAGGACCTTTATCCAATTTGGTGAAGGGTGGAACTCTAACCCAGGCTCAAGCTGATGCGGTAATGAAGGCCATGCAGGGACAAAAATCAGGGGACAATAACATGTCAATTATCCTCTCTCAACTGGTAAGTAAAAAGACTATAACTCAGACCCAGGCGGATGCCATATTAAAAAACATGGCTAATAGAAAACCTCCCGGGGGATCTCAACAAACGGTTTAATAAACCCGTTTAGTAACCCATAACAATCGAACTGCAGTCTGTGTGAAGAGCTTATTAAATGAAGTTAGTACATATCAATTGTTGAAACCATTCAAACTATGAATCTTCACACAGACTAAGGCTTCATTACTTTTAAAGACCCACCATATAAGGCAATTCTTTATAAACCTATAACAAAAACGCCTTTGTCGACCTCACGTGTTTGAATCTTTCTAATCGCATAATTGGAATTAGGGTAAGGCATATACTCCTCGATCAGGAAAGCCTCCTTTATCTGGTCTGTGATAGGAAAAATATCCCTTGATGCATGTATTATAATTGTACTAAGGGTCATTCATAGAAAAATAGGGACGTGGTTTATATGCTCCCATTATTCAACTATTTGGTGATAGAAATTTTTGCCTTTTGGATTCTCACTTTAATTTATATTAATGTACGGAAGCGTACTGAAGAACTGGTCTTTGAACAAAAACTATACTTACTGCTGATAATTTCCAATGCTCTTATTCTTATTTTTGATACCGGGATGTACTTGATAAACGGCCATAGTTTTTTCCTGGGTAGAGAAATCAATATTTTCCTATCGACCTGCTATTATATATTAAATCCTATTCCGTGTTTGTTATGGTCTTACTATGCCGATTACCGAGTTATCCGTAATCCCCAGCGCTTTAAAAGACTCTTTTTACCCCTGATGATTCCTACCTTGATTCATAGTATTTTGGCGCTTGCCAGCATCAATAGCGATTTATTGTTTTACATCGACTATTCAAATACCTATCACCGTGGCTTTTTATTCCCCGCTACGGTTGTTACCTGTTACTTTTATCTTTGTTACACTTTTGTAAATATTATCAGGAGCCGGCGAGTAATTCGAGCCGACGAGTATTATCCTATGCTGTCGGTTGCAATTCCTCCGTTCATTGGAGGAATAATTCAGTGGTTAGTATACGGATTATCATTGATATGGCTTGCCATGTCTTTTTCTCTTCTCATAATTTTCGTGAATGTTCAAAGCAAAGAGATATACCTTGATTATCTTACCGGGCTTTTTAACCGGCGGCAGTTGGATAACTATCTGTCCCAAAGACTGAAAAGCCGTCGTAACGGCAAGATGTTGGCCGGTATTATGATGGATATTGACAGCTTCAAGGAAATAAATGATGTGTTTGGACATCAAGTCGGGGACCAAGCCCTGGAGCAGATGGGCAATATTTTAAGAAATAGTTTTCGGAAAAACGACTTTATCTCTAGATACGGGGGGGATGAGTTTACCGTTATTATAGAAGTTAATGACCGGACAGATCTTGTTCAGGCTGTCCAGAGGGTTAAGGATAATGTGGATCAATTCAATCAGCGGGGTTTAACCCCGTACGAATTGCGGCTTAGTATAGGTTATGACGTATATAATGCTGAATCGGGGATGTCCATGGACCAGTTCCTTAAACATATCGATCATTTAATGTACGAAGATAAATTAAGTAAACCTGAAAAAATAAGAATTAGTACATTAGACCTTTCTTCTGAGTTTCATACTGATTCGTTATTTCCTTTCTAATAAATAACGATCTTCAATTATTCCCAACAAAAAATCTCCATTTGTGTAGTACAATTGAAGAAAACATAGTAAAAAACAACGGAGAATGCGTTTCATATGCTGCTTTTGGTTAACTACCTAATCATAAATTTATTTGCTTTTTCGATCCTGGTTTTAATTTATCAGAACGTACGGAAGCGAACCGATGGATTATTGTTTGAGCATAAGCTCTTTTTGCTGCTGGTATTTTCTAATGCTATTATTCTGTTCTTCGATACTGGAATGTGGTTGATCAACGGCCAAAGATTTACATTGGCTAAAGAAATCAACCTGTTTCTGTCTACTTGTTATTATTTATTTAATCCAATCCCATGTTTATTATGGTCCTATTACGCCGACTACCGAATCAGCCGTAGTTTCCAAAGATTTAGGAAGCACCTTTTCCCCCTGATGATTCCAGCTCTGATCCATCTGCTGCTGGTATTTGCCAATCTGGGTGGCCATTTTATGTTTTACATAGACGCAAATAACGGCTACAATCGAGGCGCCTTGTACCTGGAAATGGCTATTATTTGTTACTTTTATATGCTCTATACATTCGTGAACATCATTAGAAACAGAAGCACAATTAGGTCTGATGAATTCTATCCAATGCTGGCTTTTCCAATTCCTCCAATCATCGGAGGAGTAATTCAGGCATTAGTCTACGGGCTGTCTATGATTTGGATCGCAATGTCCTTTTCTTTGCTCATAATTTTTGTAAATATCCAGGGTAAAGACCTGCGTTTGGATTATCTTACCGGGTTGTTTAACAGACGGCAGCTGGACAACTACCTATCCCAAAGATTAAAAAACCGAAGAAGCGGCAAGGTTTTGGGCGGCATTATGATGGATATAGATGATTTTAAAGTAATTAATGATGTTTATGGACATCAGGTCGGTGACCAGGCCCTTGAGATAATGGGCAACATCTTGAGAAATAGTTTTCGTAAGAACGATTTTATTTCTAGATATGGCGGAGATGAGTTTACCGTCATTATTGACAGTAAAAACCAGGGAGATCTTAATCAGACGGTTAAGAGGGTCAAGGATAATGTAGAACGATTCAACCAGCAGGAATTGGCCCCATACGAATTGAGGCTTAGTTTTGGCTACGATGTATATGACATGAATTCAGACATGACGGCGGATCAGTTCCTTAAACATATCGACGAATTAATGTATGAAGATAAAATGAGTAAAACTGAGAAAATTAAAATTAGAATAATGGGTGTTTCTCTCGATTTGCCTGCCGATTCATGATTTTCCCCTTTATGACCAATAATAATTAAATAGAGTGTTCACTTCAGGAGGGCAGTAAGCTGGCAAAAGTACTAAGGGTTAAGGATACCAGCAAATGCATCGGCTGCTATAACTGCGTTTTTGCCTGCGCCCGGGAAGCGATGGGAAGTTTTTCTCCCAGAAGTTCTGCTATACGAATACGTACCCGCGGCGGGCTGCAAAGCAAAATGGTGGCTGATGTCTGCCGGGCTTGTCGGAATCCGGAATGTGCTGCGGTCTGTGAAAAGGGCGCCCTGCAGGTTCGAAGCGGCGGAGGCATTAAGTTTATAGCGGAAAAATGTGATGCCTGCGGTAAATGCGCCGAAGCCTGCCCGGTCAAGTATTTGCGGGTTAATGCTGATACCAAAAAGCCTATAGTCTGCAAGCAGTGTGGGTTATGCGCTAATTCATGCCCCTATGATGTACTAATTATGGAGGATATAAAAGAAGATGCTGAACCGCGACCGGATCAAAGTCCTGAACATTGATCTCGGGGAAAGAAAATGGGAAGTCACCGAAAGGGAGGACTTGGCATATTACCTGGGTGGAGTGGGCATTGGAATCCGGCTTCTGGATGAAAACCTTTATTATGACCGGGATCCGCTTGATGCAGCTCAGCCAATAATATTCTGTATTGGCCCTCTTTCTTCCGTATTTCCCGTAATGACCAAAGCTGTTTGTATGTTCCGGTCTCCTTTAACCGGTGAACTAGGAGAGAGTTACGCTGGCGGAAGGCTGGCTATGAGTATGGTCTATGCGGGGTATGATGCTATTGTTATTAGGGGTGATTCGCCCCACCCGATGTATCTTAGCATTGGCCCTGATAGTGTAGATTTTCGCAGTGCCGAACCTTTATGGGGATTAGGAACAGGCGAGACTGGTCGGTATATGCGTGAAATAGAGCCCGGAGCCGGGTTAAGGTCTATTGTCAGGATTGGCCCGGCGGGAGAGAACCTAGTCTGGTATGCCTGCCTGAACGTTGATACTTTTCGCCATTTTGGAAGGCTGGGTTCAGGAGCGGTTTTTGGCAGCAAGAATCTTAAAGGCATGGTGGTTTATGGGGAGCTTGATTATCCTATCCCCAATGAACGTTTGAAAACTTATCGTAAGACCTACAGGGAGGTTCAAAAGAAGATACGAGAAACTGATCTTATGGAGAAATACCGCAGTATAGGCACTCCAATCAATGTTATGAAGCTGAATGCGATGAACTCTTTGCCTACCCGCAACCTGCAGCAGAGTACTTTTGAAAAGGCCCGTGAAATTTCCGGCGAATCCTTCGCCGATGAACGTTTGTCCCGCAAATTGTCCTGTGCCGGGTGCCCGGTGGGATGTGTTCATATTGCCCAGAACCGCAAGTTGTTCGGTAATAAAAGGCCTGAATACCGTACGTCTCAATTAGCCTATGATCACGAATTGATTTTTTCATTAGGGAGCTTTTTAGGCACGGGAAATAAGGATGACTTTCTAACCCTTCTGGAAGAGGTCGAAGATCTGGGTTTTGATGTAATGAGTATTGGGGTTCTTTTAGGGTGGCTAACTGAAGCCTTCAGTAATGGCCTGGTTGGGGAGCAGGAATTGGGAACCAGAGTAGAATTCGGCTTCACCGAAGGTTATCTTCATGTTATGCGAAACATAGCCGCCCCCCAAAATGACCTCTATCGCTTGTTGGGCAAGGGCACCGAGGAAGTAGCCCGACAATTGGGCGGCTTGGATTATGCTATGACTCTTGGGAAAACTGAAATGACCGGCTACCACACCGGGTATGGAGCCATATTAGGACAGGCGGTGGGCGCCCGGCACTCGCATTTGGACAATGCCGGTTATTCATTTGACCAGACCAAAGACCCCGGTGACCCCAGGGCTTTTGTTTCCTTTATTATCGATGAGGAAATAAACCGTTGTGTAACCAATAGCCTTATCATGTGCCTTTTCGCCCGGGCCATTTATGATTTTCCTACCATAATACAGGCCTTGAATTCGATCGGAATAGACAAAACAGAAGAGGAATTAAAAGAAATGGCCCGTTCCATATATCGTGAAAAACTAAAGGTTAAACAAAAACTGGGCTTCGATTTTCGCCAATTGCGGTTTCCCAAACGTTTCTTTGAAACCGCTTCCCTGCAGGGAAAGTTGAAAGAAGAAGTAATGCAGGAAATGCTGGATTATTATATCAATGAAATTGAATCTTTTATGGCAGAGGACAACCCTATCGGTGTTAGACCTCAAGATAACCAGACCGTTGAAAAAAATGAGGGACAGAACCTATAGCGTCCAATAAATAAACCGGCATCCATTTTAGAGTTAGGTGCCGGTTTTCTATATCATATTTAGGTTTACCAGACCACTGAACCATAAGCTCGATTATTACATTGATGTCTCTTACTTAAGACCTCTTCCCGTCTTAAAGTGAACTGTAACGGTTTCCCCTAAAGTCTCCCCGCTTTTCGCTGTTAAAGTGGGATCAATAACCACTCTGTAATTGGTAAGAGGCTTGAGTTGCTCCAAGGGGTTGACAAAAATAAATCTTCTCATCTCAAAGTCGACGGTATCCGGAATTCTAGTAATTGCTGCTGGGAAGGGAGTGCTTCCTTCAAAAAGGTGTACTGAATTCTTGTTAATATCCCATACCGCATCGTTTACCACGTTTTTATCAAATTCAAGAGTTATAACACCGATCGACGGCGGAACCCCGGTTGCGCCATTGGCCGGATCGGAACTAACAAAGTTTAATGGATTTCCTCCCTGCCGTATTTTATTTGGCATTAACTCACCTCCAATCTACAAAGGCATTCGATGTATTTTATGCCGACGTGATTGGAGGGGTTACGCTGAAAAAATTAGTCTAGATTAAACGATTTTGTTGCTAGGCCTCCATATTCTTAATGTCTCAGCTTCTCTAATCAACTGATCACGGAATCCGGGATGAGCTATTGAAATCAGGCTCTCCGCTCTTTCCCAGGTTGATTTTCCCTTAAGACACGTTTTCCCAAACTCGGTGACTATGTAATGCGCTAAGGGGCGGGGAACAGTAACTATTGCTCCCGGGGTTAACTGATGCGCAATGCGGCTAACCACCCGGCCGTCCTTGGTTGTATAGGTGGAAGGCATGCATAAGAAGCTCTTTCCCCCAGGTGAGTCGAAAGCCCCCTGGACAAAATCTAATTGCCCTCCAGTTCCGGTAATTTGGCGGGGTCCGGCCGATTCTGAACAGACCTGGCCGGTGAGGTCAACTTCCAGAAAGTTATTTACTGAAACCACCCTGGAGTTTTGGCAAATAACCCGGGGGTCATTGGTATAATCCACCGGGCAGCCTAGAACCAAGGGATTATCATGCATGAAATCATAAAGTCTTCGGGTCCCCATAGCCAGGGTAAAAACCATCTTCCCGTTATTGATCTCTTTTTTGCGGCAAGTTAGACAACCCGCTTCATACATCTCGTAG
>JBLMZW010000206.1:0-10803 GCA_050259035.1 Chitinophagales bacterium
TTATATCTGATGGTTCTAGCATTTAGCAGGAAATTTAAGGTTTAAGCTTTATCCATCCCATTAAAAAACCAGGCTCCTAATTTGGAAGCCCGGATTTTTTTCATTGCATATTTTTTAGTTAAGTCCTACCGGCAGAATAACCCATTATTTCTGGCCCGGTCGTCCAGCTTAAATCCATGTCATCATATTGTTTTAATTTTTGGTTCCTGTTTCTTCAATCACGCATTCCGGCCGGTCATTAACCGGTGAATTGACCATGGTTGATACCGTATAAGATGTTAATTCTTCATAAGGTCTGATCTCAGAAAGAAACTCTCTCACCTCCTCGGCACTGTTTACCCTTTCATGTAACCATGGCTGCTCTTGATCAGGTGGAAGTATTAACGGCATGCGGTCATGTATATCCTTCACTGCTCTAACCGGTGATGTGGTTATAATAGTGAAGGTTTCAAGTAAAGTGCCATCGGGTTTACGCCAAGAATCCCAGAGCCCGGCTATTCCAAAAATGCCTCCTGATTGCAGAACCACCCGTACAGGCACTTTGGCCGACCCGGATTTTTTCCACTCATAGTAACCGTCGGCCGGTATAATACACCTATGCTGGCTCACTAAATCCCGGTAGGCGGGTTTTGCGATCAGTGTCTCCACCCGGGCGTTTATCATCCGGTTGCCGAGAGAAGTATCCTTCGACCAGTAGGGAACCAGACCCCATTTCATCATGGCCAAGCGGTTATCACCGCCGGCATTAACAATTACCGGCATTATTTGACTGGGGGCTGCGTTGAACCGCGGCAGCCAGGGTGTCTTGGCCTGCCCGCTTACGAATCTCGACTCTATTTCGCCCAATTCATTAACAATCAAGGTGTACCGGCCGCACATACGATCATCTCCAGGATTACATACTAACTACTTTAATAATATAATGCCTTACCCGGGAAAAATGAAGTAACTGACTTTGGGTGCTGGTTCTTAATCTATTAATTTAGGGCTGTTAAGGCATATGATTAAGCTTTCTTGACTCAGTCTTTCATTAATGATATTTTGATCTAAATATTACCACTAATAGGTTTTATGGATAAAACAAACAATCAATTCCGAGCCTATTAACCTATGGTTGGGGCGCAGTAGATAGACCAATAGGTAAGCCGGGAAACCGGATTCCCTTGCTTTTAGAAAGGAGTACAACGGCAAATTAAAGCGGCTTTTTTCTGTTTTCAAGCTGATTGTCTTTCCAGGAAACCGCTGTTTTTATTGATAGATAAACGTTTTGACTATGATAGGCCCTATTGAGAGAAGATTTTACAGGAGGAAGTCATGGAAGAGTTAAACAAGAAATTTCCGCAGGATAGGGATATTCCCCCAGAGTGTTTGCCGGAGGAAAGGATCAGCCAGACCGAATACCTTATTAATGGGGAAATTCGCTATTGGGAAGGACCGTTTCAAGAGGTGCTTTCCCCGGTATGTGTGCAAACTATGCAAGGGATTGAACAGAAAAACATCGGAAGCTACCCTTTGCTAACCGAGGCTGAATCCCGCGAAGCCTTGCAGGCGGCGTTAGGGGCTTACAACAATGGCATCGGAGCCTGGCCTACTATGTCGGTGTCCGAACGTATCGAACACATGGAAGAATTCGTCCGCCGCATGAAACAGCAACGCCAAAAGGTAGTTAATCTTCTAATGTGGGAAATTGCTAAATCATATCAGGACTCGGCCAAGGAATTTGACCGTACTGTTGACTACATTTTGGATACTATCGAAGCGGTAAAAGATCTTGACCGAAAATCTTCGCGTTTTAACATAGAACAAGGAATCATCGGCCAGATCAAGCGGGCACCGCTGGGGGTAGTCTTATGCATGGGGCCGTACAACTATCCCTTAAATGAGACATTTACTACCATGATCCCTGCCCTGATTATGGGCAACCCGGTGATTTTTAAACCGCCCCGGTTAGGGGTTTTGGTCCACCGCCCACTTCTGGAGGCTTTCCGTGACTGCTTCCCTCCGGGAGTAGTGAACACGGTATATGGTCACGGTGAGGTAGTGGTAACTCCCCTGATGGAATCTGGCGATGTCAGCGTACTGGCCTTTATTGGCAGCAGCGAGGTGGCCAGCATACTGAAAAAGCGTCATCCTCGGCCGCATCGGCTAAAAACCTGCCTGGGTCTGGAAGCAAAAAATCCGGCTATCGTTTTGCCTGACGCCGATCTGGATGTTGCTGTGGATGAGTGCGTTCTGGGAAGCCTTTCGTACAACGGTCAACGCTGTACCGCGCTCAAAATGTTATTTGTTCATTATAAAATAATGGATCAGTTTTTGGAGCGCTTTGCTAAAAGGGTAAGTGACCTTAAGATAGGCATGCCATGGGAAGAACACGTTAGTATAACCCCCTTGCCTGACCTGGAAAAGATAAGTTATCTACATGGACTGGTAGAGGATGCACGCCAGCAAGGAAGTCAGGTTATCAACTCCGGTGGGGGTGAGTCTTATGGTACCCTTTTTGTTCCGGCTATTCTATCGCCGGTAGATAACCACATGCGGGTTTATCACGAGGAACAGTTTGGTCCGGTTATTCCGGTGACCTCTTTTGCTGATATTGAAACCCCGATTCGCTACATTCTTGATTCCAAATACGGTCAGCAGGTAAGTATTTTCGGTACTGATCCCCAGAAGATTGCCGAGCTCATTGATCCTCTGGTTAATCAGGTTTGCCGGGTAAATATTAACTCCCAGTGCCAGCGTGGTCCCGACGTATTTCCATTTACCGGCCGTAAGGATTCTGCGGAATTAACCCTCTCTGTAACCGACGCTCTGCGAGTCTTCTCGATCCGGACCATGGTCGCGGCTAAAAACATTGATATAAACCAGGACCTGATTACCAAGATCGTTAGGGAACACAAATCCAATTTCCTTTCCACTGATTTCATTTTCTAACCCTTTTATTGCGATATAATTAAAGAGAAATAGCCCGCCACAAGGTGGGCTGCTTTGTTTTACTTTAGCAAAGTATACTCCTTGCCATATTTATGGTAGGGGTTAAGGAATAAAGTATTGAAAGGCACGCGCCAAGGGAACCGATTATGGCGCGCCTTTTTTGAGGAGAACGTGCTATGCAAACAGATGATCGCTATTATGTTTATATCTTACGTTGTTGTGATGATACTCTATATACCGGTGTGACCAAGGATTTAGATGCTCGGGTGGAAAAACACAACCAGGGTGTCGGGGCCCGTTATACCCGGGGACGCAGGCCGGTAGCTCTGGTATACTCCGAACCAGCTGTCGATAAGTCTCAGGCTTTAAAAAGAGAAATCCAGATTAAGCAAATGAGCCGTGCTTCTAAACTGGCTCTTATTGATAGGTATTCATAAAGACAAATGTCAGCTCGCTGCTTCTATGATTCCCCTTTTCCTCATTTATGCCTTCTTTTATTCACAGGGTTTCTCACATATCTCAGGCCCTTTAGTCCTCTGTCTTAGCTATTGTGTAAAAATGCTTACCCGTTGCTTTAAGAAATAAAGGTATCATTTCTTTTGGCAAGAGTCGGCTGTTTCGGAATGGGATTTTTCACAATACGGGTTTGTTTTTAGTAACGGCTTTTTGAAGAGCCATTAATGTTACTATATTGCTAGTCATTTTCTGAAATACCATTCCATTTTCGAAAGGAGGAAATAGCGATCATTGTTGACTTACTGAAAATTTATAAATATTTATTGGAAGGATGATAGTATGCCATCGCAGAATACACCAAGCAAAGGCGCTTTTGTATTCTTTTTATTGCTAACCGTAGTAGTTGGACTTTTGTTCATCCCCACGTTTAACCAAAATGTCGCCTCCGGTATGAAATTAATCGTTGCAGCTCATACCCAGGCAGACTCGGGTACCATCGGAACTATATTTGATACCATCAAATACGGGCGCTCAATTCATATTTTGGCAATGCTTTTAGTTGGTTTCGGGTTCTTAATGGTATTTGTCAGAAAACACGGGTTCAGTTCAATCACAGCCACATACATTGTAGTCAGTGTTGCCATTCCGTTCTATATGCTTTTGAAAAGTTATGGGGGACATGGCTTTTCCCTAAGTACCATCAATATTGACACGTTTCTTTTCGCTGAATTTGCGGCAGCCAGTCTATTGATCGCCATTGGGGCTCCTCTTGGGCGACTTAAAATGGAACAGTATTTCGCTATGGCTTTTCTGTTTGTGCCAGCTTACATTTTAAATGAATGGCTAATTCTAGATAGTGGGCTGTTTAAAGGTTTTCTGGATACCGGAGGTTCAGTGGTCATTCATGCTTTCGGTGCCTACTTCGGGTTGGGAGTGGTAGCCAACACATTGGCCAGGTTTAAAGATTCCCCGTCCTGTGAAAGTGATTCAACCAGTAACCAATTCGCTCTTTTAGGAAGTATGATTCTCTGGTTATTCTGGCCATCTTTTACCAGCGCACTGGTGGCTCCTGAACAAGTAGTTTTAACCGCAATCAATACAGTTTTCGCATTATGTGGAGCTACAATCGCTACCGTCATTTTCTCCAAGATTCTTAGAGGGAAGATAGAAATAGCTGATATAGCTAACGCTGCTCTGGCGGGCGGGGTCGCGATTGGCTCTACCTGCAACATGATTAACCCCGGTTTTGCTTTGTTAATCGGAATCGTAGCCGGTATCTTAAGCACGGTTGGGTACGCGGTTATCGTACCTAAAGTTGAACGGCGGATAAAAGGTATCGATACGTGCGGAGTACACAATCTTCATGGGATGCCTGGCATATTTGGGGGCTTGACCGGAATTATCATCACCGGAGCCGCTGGTGTACAAATCCTTGGGATTATTGTAACTGTGGTAATCGCTTTTGTTTGTGGCAAAATTGCTGGTCATTTAATTGACCTCTTCGGCACCAGAGTCAATCCCTATGACGATGAGGAAGAATTCCTGATGAATTAAGTGAACTACCTACCCAAAGAAGTAAGATTAGGCCAAAACTAACGGAAGAAGTGATATTCCGCAGTTAGTTTTGGCCTTTAACATTTTATTTCACTTGTTGTTTGCATCTGATTTATTGAAACAATAGTTCAGGAAAGCCAGCTCATTACTTATAGGTTTCTTAACTGATTTTCTCCCGTATTCCGCAGCTGCACCGTATCAGAATTGGTTAATTTGGTCAAGATATAGCAGACCAATCTTCCTTAAGTTCAATCAATTTTGAAATACGGTGTGGTATGAAAAACCTGTTGTCTCAGCTGGTTAAATTCGGAATGATCGGAGTTGTTGACACCCTGATTGACTACGGGGTGTTTAATCTGCTGGTTGTCTTTTCCGGGGTACATAGTCCCCTGATGGTTGCCCTTTTTAACTGTTTTTCGGTTATCCTGGCCAATACTAATAGCTATTTCATGAATAGATATTGGACTTTCGAAGTCCGATCTGGCAGTGAAAAGCAGCATGTCTCGCGCTTTATCGTGGCAACCGGTCTAGGAATAGCTATTAACACTGTTGTTATAACCCTGGTTTCGAATTTAACCGTATTTACGCCCCTGCCTGCCATTTTAATATTGAATGGAGGCAAAATGGCCGGTGGGCTGCTGGCTTCCCTTTTCAAGTTCATAAGCTATAGAAATTGGGTGTTTAAGTACCGCGAACCAATAGTCCCATTCAGCCCGGAAGACCATCATACCGGTCTGTTCAGTGTGATAATACCAGCCTATAATGAGGAAAAACGACTGCCTGCCAGGATTGAAGATCTCGCTCGTTCTCTTCCCTCTTTATTCCCGGTAGAACTGATAGTAGTTGATGACGGCAGTACCGATGGTACCCCGAAAATATTACAGGAGATGATATATAAATACCCAGTGCTTCGCTGCTGCAGCGGCCCCCATCAGGGCAAAGGCGGAGCGGTACGTCAGGGTATGCAAACAGCCCGGGGGGAGTTCTTAATTTTTACCGATGCTGATCATAGTTTTACTGCCAGCCATATTGCGGCAGTGGCGTCAGAACTTGCTCTGGGAAGGTCTGTAGTTATCGGGGCCCGAGGAACAGATAATAGGCCGCGCGCGGCCGGGGAATCGGCCTGGCGTACATGGTGTGGCCGGGTATTTAACCTGTTGGTTCAAGCTCTGGTTATACCGGGCATAAAGGACAGCCAGTGCGGTCTGAAAGGTTTCAATCGTGAAGTAATCCCCGATTTATTTGGGCGACAGATGCTCACCGGATTTGCCTTTGATGTAGAACTTCTGGCATTGGCTCGACAACTTAATTTTGAGATTGCCGAAATTCCGGTCATGATTGAGGATTGTCCAGGTTCCCGGGTTAGCCGGATTATTACACCACTGCAAATGGGTTGGGACCTTGTGCGGCTGAAACTGGCCTTGCTATTCAATATCTACGGGTTTCCCCGGGATTACCAGTGGGTTCGCCAGGTTGGCTTTGTCTTGGCGCTTTTCCTATTGGCCCTCGCGGTGCGTTTGCCCTGGCTATGGGAAGTCCCCCGTTTCATTGATGAATTAAAGGAAGTCAACCTTGCCTACCTGATCTATGCCGGTCAGGCCTTACCGCTTCACAATGTAGCTCATGACATTGGAGCCCTTCACAACTATATCCTGGCCGGATGGTTTAAGATTTTAGGGCCCAATATCTACTGGCCCCGGCTTTATGTTGTTCTGACTTCAGCACTGAGCGTTGTTCTTACCTTCTATATAGGCCGACAACTATTCGGCCAGGCAGTCGGCATAGTTGCTGCCGGCCTGCTCTTAACCAACGGGATGAATATGCTGGTTAGCCATATGGCCTGGTCCAACAGTACTACTCCATTGTTCTTCCTGTTGGCTTTATCCGCCACCATAACCGCCGAACAAAAGTCCAGCGGGAAATGGCTTGTCATCGCGGGCTTTTTATGGGCTCTAGCGCTGCAGACCCATTCTTCAGTTATAATCTACGTCCTGGCTATGACCGGCTACGTTTTACGCCCCTCCTTTCGAAAACTAGGAATCCCAATCAAATTCTATGCCCTGGCAGTTCTGGCATTTATGGTGGGCTATAGCAATATGATTTACTATAATATTGTCTCCCGGGGAGGCAGCTTCCGTTGGGTCGGGGTAAAGAATTATGCCCTGGAGACTCAGCCCGGCATAACTTCCTACTTTCAGAACCTCGAAGGCATGATGGTGGAACTGGTACGTTCAGTTGGCTCAGCATATCAAAACACCGAACATTTTCTCAGTAATCTTTCGAACCCTTTATTCTTACTTTCCATGTTTCTCATTCTAATTGGCGGCTACCTCGCAATTAAAAAGAGAAATACCATCCTGCTCTGGATCATCGCTTCCGGATTTATAGTTATACCCTGGATTAACCACCGCTACGTGTTTTTCTTGGCTACTCGCTATATAATGCCGGAAATAATATGTACCCTTTTGTTGGTGGCATTAGGACTGGTTACAATCTATCAATACCTTAATTACCGGTGGAATTGGAGCATGGGACTGCCGGTCGCTTTGACAGGCTTCATCATCGCAATCGGATTGCAGGTTATCCCTTATTACAACTATTGTTCTGGGCTGGATGGAACCAATGCTTCGAACCGGATGACCCTCAGCATTATTGAAAAGATTGATCACCTATCAAACCAAAAGACTCTGGTACTTATTGACCGGCAGTTGCCGATTGAGAATTCTCCCCTCCCCTACGTTTTCACCCTGCGTCATCATGCATACCAGTTATTTAATGAAACCCAAACCGTACTGGATGAAAAACACCCGGGCCAAAACCTGGTTGCCATTGTTACTGAAAAGAACTACTTAAGACTAAAGAGCAAAGTTCAACCCGGCCAGGTTGAGCAATTTTCCTGTAAAATAACCATACCCGCTGCCACATCCCAGAAGCGTACCATCTACCTAGTCCGAATACCGGAGCCAGCTGTGGCAGCATCCCCTTGAACACAAAAGTAAAGGGTGGCCTTCGGTGACCACCCTACGAGTCTAATAAAGTTGAAGAATATTTTTATATCCAGTGCAGGATTCCCGCAAAAACGATTAATGCTGCTGCATTAAAGGCCAGTAAGGATCCGATGAATATTTTCTGGGTACGGGGTTTCCAGTCATGCCCATAACAAGCGGCAGCGAAGAAGGGAATATATACGGTTATAAACACAGGCAGAGCTCCCCACCAGTGATGAACCCAGACAAAGACAGGGGTCTTAACCAAAAAGATTTCAATGATTGCAGCCAGAGCTGCGTTTACTAGGGTGAAGATAAGACGATTGCTAATGCCCATGATTTTTTGAGCCGGATCCTTAGGCATCATTTTACAGGCCACCAATCCAGCTATGGCGAACATCAGGTTAATTTCGATTCCCACCCCTACCAGCAGTGAAAAGGCGGTCCCTGTCGGCACCGTCCACAAAGCGTGACCGGAAAAATGCTGAATCAAAGCATTTATAATTTCTACAAACCAATGAACCATATATAGAGCCAACCCTCCGGCTATGACACGATAATTATTCTTTTCAAGTTCATTGGCATAAACATAGAGAACTAGCATAAATAACGGTATAACATACCACTGAAAATTGGCACCGCTTCTTAATATACTAAGGGCTTGTTGAGTTGCCTCGGGATTATGTAAAACCATTTGCCCACTCCTTTCAGTAGCTGACCTGCATCAGTCTACTTATCTTTATACTTTTTTATTATTTGCTCTGCGGACTTTCTTACTTCCGTTCTCAGGCTTTTCGGCTTTAGCACCTCTACTTCTGCACCCCATTGCATAATCCAGGTTTTCATTTCTACCAGGCCGCAAACGTTATATTCCACAATCAAAGACCCGTCTTGTCCCTCATCTGCAATCGTCTGAGAGCGATGATATTTAAGATTTTTTACCCGGCGGGCCACCTCCGGCGAGAATTTTAGAACAACTTTTTGAACCCTATCGTTAGTATATATCCCCCAACTATCTCCCAGATACTTTTCTAATGAAAACTCTTTCGGATAATCAAATCTTTCTGTCTCACGGGGTATAGCCATTTCGATCTGATCCACACGAAAAGCCTTGGGTTCACTTGTCTTGTGTTCCCTGGCAACCAAATACCAGACCCCCCGTTTGCACATCATCCCCAGGGGTTGAACCACCCGGCTGGATGTATCGCCGCTTACTTTTACATATTCTATCTTCACCGCAAAACTTTCTACAATAGCTTTCACCATGGTTCCAACCTTGTTGCCGTATTTTTGGGGGTCAGCCAGAGTATCTGCATTAATCATAAACCTTTTGCTTAGCTGATCTGAATTCTTGACCCGCCCTTTAAAAAAAGCCTTGGTAATCTCCTTTCGGGCTAAATCGGTTGGGTTACCTAAAACCGTATCTCGGAAAACCATCATTCCAATATATACTGCGGCAGCACTCTCCAACTCCAGTTTGGGAAGATAAGCTTCCGCCAAACAATATCGTGTGCTGCCCGTAGAAGGCCGATTAATTCCAATTTCCATTCGTTCGAGTTCGTCGAGATCCCGGTATATCATTCTTTTCCAAGCTCCAAGTTTTTTGGTCTCTCGGGTAATGTGTTCATATTTCTTTATTAGTTGCTCCAGAGTAACCCCACCATCAGGAATAGCATTATGTAGGAATTGATAAAGATAAAGAAGTCGCTCGGCTGGTTTAACTTCTCCCTTCGTTTTGCCTTTGAGAGAATCAACATATTTCTCGATATCTTTGATCGACAGGGGTTTTCCCTTGTCCTTTATGCTAAAACTACTACCGTTGAAAATATCGGTATCATCCTTCATCCCGGTTAAAAGTCGTAGAACTGAATTCTTATTTATCCCGATATTAGCTGCCAGATCATCTAATTCGCAACCGGGATTTCGCTTAATATACTCCCGAATTCGGGTACTGTTTTCCGTAATTTTAGTCGCCATATTCTGAATATCTGCCAACCCGACACCCCCTTTTAGATCATTAAAGCCAATACCCTTTATGTGGAAACTATTTCTACTAAATATTTGCATTTCCTTCTGTTTTTTAGCCAAAGACCACGGGGGAGCCCTTGAGATTTCATAACGGCAGGCAAGAAGAAATGTCCTTTTTATAGAAAAGCCTTACCCAATTAGGCGAAAGTCAATATGACTTAGTTTTACTATAGCCAAGAGTTAATGAATTGTTATTTTTATAGCTAAAATATAAAATATTAAATCTGGTTGAATAAAATAATCCAATCAGTTGTCTATCACTGTAATTATCTCTTTTAATTATCAGGGATCTGTTAAACACTTTGGTTTTAGTTGGATTTAATCTCATGATGCTCTCTGACGGAGCATCGGTTGTATCGTACCAAAGCACTTTTTCTTTTAACTTGGGAGGTATTAGAGGATTTATTCTTATACGGTATAGGCTGTAGTTAGAAGTGTTTCTTGTTTCGATATCAAAGGTAATATACACAAATTTTGTAGGGTTATGCTCAATAATTTCTCTGGACTTTGCATCTATGCTGCCGCTTAACGGAAGATCTATCTCATTAATTCTGATATTGGCAACATGCGCATCAACGAAGTTTCGAGATATACCTCTGTAAAAGGCAACTACTATTATCATAGTTATCAATATACCGATTACCTTTAAGAGCCTATTTTTACTTAAACGCAATCTGACCACTCCTACCTGGCATCGTCTTTTATCCTAACAATTTTTAACTGCTCCCCATTTAATCCTAGAATCAACTGATTAACCCTATCGTTACAATGACCAGAGTATTTGATAAATCCATCTTTAGATATTCCTGTTATTATAGTCGAGTGATGAACTCCATTTTCGTCATCT
>JBLMZW010000207.1:0-8008 GCA_050259035.1 Chitinophagales bacterium
GCCTCCCGGAGTTCCTCAAAGGTCAGGTAATAGATGTCTTCCTTCTTCCGGATAACCCCCTTTTCAACCAGCTTTCCGGCCTCCTTCAACAACGCCAGCTTATATATATAATTGCGTTGGATATTAGTATATTTGGGATACTCCCGGTAGCCGATCAAATTGCGCACCATGCCGATCATCTTTTTCGTCTTTTTTGCCTTGCGTTTGGCCCCGGGAAGTTGCTCCAGGCGGTTAAAGATTTCCTGTTCCTTCTCCTTCGCTTCCTTAAGCCCCTGATCAAATTTAATCCTGTGGGAATTGGGTTCAAAATTTCTGATGTTGCCGAGGATCATAGGAATGATTAAGGTCGGCTGTTCGCTCCAACGGGGTCTGGTTATATCGATCTCGCCGGAACAACGCATGCCGTATTTATCCAGGTACGCCTGAATGGCATGGCTGACATCCCCGACTCCTTCTAATCCTGCCAGGTCCTCGAAAAAGGTCTCATCACTGGCATGATTAAAATATTCAATTACTGCCGGATATTTTCTGACAGCATCAGCTACGTCTAAAAGGTCAAGGCCCATTTCGGATGTAATATTATTGTCTACCGATTGAGAAAGTACGGTGACAGCACCTTTTTCGCCCAGCCATTTTTCCATTTTCTTATTGATCCAATTAGCTGCCAGCATCCCGACCATGAATGCTGCCACGCTTTTAGGATCAGCTATGATGGCCATTAATCGTTCACGGTCCTGCAGAATAAAATCAAATAGTTCATCTCCGGACACATTCGCGATCCTTTGCTGCAGAGCCCTGACCGATTCCTCATTGTGGGAAATGAGACTTTTAATAAGCGTGGGGTCATTTTTACGGTAAATCTTTAAGGCCTGAACGGGAAGTCCCCAGGATAAGGCTTCTTGTCCGCTCATTCCCCTCTTCCCCCGCGGCAAAGTCTTTAAAAATTGTCTTCGCTTATATAAATTCAGCATGGCGTTCTTTATCAAAAGATCCATTTGGCCAAAAGTTTTCAATGCTATTTTTCTTCCCACCGGCGAGGCAAGGTCATAAGTGTAATCGTAAAATAACCTTCCGCCAGCCTGGCTTAATGTGTGCTCCTTGAGGAAAATCCGGATAAAGGACATTCCCAATGGCTTGATGGGTTCGGTCATCATCTGCTGGTGGCCATAGGATATATATACCCGGGTTTCTCCGTCGTTTGCATCCGGTATGGGGTACAAGGTAGTGATAGGACGGCTCTGAACAATATAGAAGGACCCTTCGTAAAGGCACCATTCAATGTCCTGGGGCGAGCCAAAGCAGGATTCGATCTTTCTGCCCAGGTCTGCAAGCTGTAAAAGCTGGTCGTCCGTCAGGGCCTGCTCATTCTGCCGCTGGGGGTCGATCTCCCGTTTCTGAGTGCCTCCTTTTTCTGAGGCATAGATAGCCAGCTTTTTAGCGGATATCTTTTTATCAATAATTTTGCCTTCCCGCACTTTATAAATATCAGGATTAACCAGGCCGGAAACCAGGGCTTCGCCGAGCCCGAAGCCGGCGTCGATGGATACCACTTTACGATTGGATGTGACGGGATCGGCGGTAAACATAATTCCCGCAGCCAGCGGAAAAACCATGCGCTGGATGACAACAGATAAAAAGACCTTGCGGTGGTCAAAGCCGTTTTGCATACGGTAGATTATGGCCCGATCAGTAAACAAGGAAGCCCAGCACCTGCTTATGTTCTTTAGTATTGAATCCTTGCCGGTGTTTAGATAGGTATCATGTTGACCGGCGAATGAGACATTAGGCAGGTCTTCCGCGGTAGCACTGGAGCGCACCGCATAGGCATTTTTTTCACCCAGTAAGGTAATGTATGAGGCGATTTGATCTTCAATCTCTTTAGGGATAGCGGTGTCTTCAATGACCCTGCGGATCTTCGCGCTGATCTGGCCGATCTTCTCCGTTTCGCCTGGTTGGATAAGAGACAACTGATTCAGCAGTTGGCTAAATTCTTGATTGTCCTCTATTATTCTTTTATAAGCTGCAGTAGAAACGCAAAAGCCTTCCGGTACACTAATTCCTTCAATCCGAGACAGTGACCCCAGGTTGGAACCCTTGCCGCCGACCAGGTCGAGTTTTGTTTCATCTACTTCCTTAAAGCCAAGTACATATGAACTCATATTTTAGCCCCCTTTAACTGTGTCCCTATCAAAGAATCAACATGTCGGTTAATCCTGATTGACGGTAATACCCTGCTTGATTATTTGGATTGCATCTTCCACTTTCTTTAAATACCGGGTCTCATCAAGCCCGCTGTACAAATACTCATTGAAAACAAAGATGTAAATCATAGTTATAACCACTTCGGAGTTGATTTCCGGCTTGATAATACCGCGCTTTTTATCCCGCTCGATTATTTCGATGTACTTTTCGTTGGATGACCTTAGGAGCTGCAGCATGAATTCGCTGTTATCAATCACCGTCAAAGCGCCTATCCTGGAATACTCCGGTCTTATTTGACCTAATTTAATGGTGCCTCTGGCTCTTTGCATAACGTTTTCAAAAAAGCTGTCATTCAGGTTAAAGGGTTCTATAATCGCATGTATATCCTTTGACATTTCTTCCACCATGTAAAGGTAGATGTCTTCTTTGTCGGCAAAGTATTGATAGAAACTGCCCTTTGGTATACCTGCGTTCTTGATGATCTGGTTGATGGAGGCATCGCTGAAACGCTGAGTAGAGAACTCCTGCACAGCCGCATCAAATATTCGTTTCTTCTTCTCTTCGCTCAAATTATAAAAAGTATCTTTAGGCATGTTCTCCTCCTATTGTGACCAGGTGGTCATATTACAAGAACATCATATGACCACCCGGTCACATTGTCAAGCACGAAATAAAAAGCGTAGGCACTGCCGCCGATGGAAAAGAAGATATAAAAGGAGAGGATACCAGACAACTGCGGGGATTCCAAAAGATAACGAATGGAGAAAGGTGGGAACGTGCCAGGCTGGAGCCTGGCGAACCCGGTGGTTCTATAACTCAGCCACGATTGTCCCCATCTCACTAGTATCATATCCGCCTATATTACTAAATTCTTTCTTAAATGCTGCAGAACGAATGATTTTCATCATAGCGGAGACTTCCGGAGTGTTAAACGCATCTTTTTTTACGATAAGATCATAACGTTCCTTTTTCAGCGGAATAAACTCGATATTCTCCACCTGCCTGGCGATCTTCTCGCTTCCAACAGCCATATCGACCTCGCCGCTGCTTACTGCGCTGGCTACTGTCAAGTGGGAGGATGTTTCGTTTAGATAACCGTTTATTTGCCTTCCGCTTATTCCAAGCAGCCTTATATTTTCATCGATCAGTACCCTGGAACCTGATCCCTTCTCTCGATTAATCATCTCCACGTCTTCTCTCGCCAGGTCGCTCCAGGTCCTTATGTTTTTCGGATTGCCCCGGGCCACGTAAAACCCCTGCATCCTGCAGGTCAAATGGATAACAACCGAAGGAATTCCAGGGATCAACCTGCGAACGTACGGAACATTATATTGGTCGGTTTCACCGTCCCAAAGATGAGCGGACGCGACCTGGGTCTTATCCTGATACAGAGAGATTAGGCTGTCATAACTGCCGATATAGGCTCGCAGTGCAGGGACTCCATTCAGGCGCATATAGTTTGAAAGCACGTCTAAAATCAAATCCTGCCCACAGATAATGAAGTTCTGATTACTTTGTGCATTCCCGAAAACCAAATCATCATGTAAGGGATTTTTTCTCGAATCCAATGCTTGCAAGTTGCGGGATTTGTCTATGTATCTGTCCACGTCCTCCTGGGTGAACCGAACCTTTCGCCCCACCTTATAAAAGTTGATTTCACCTTCATGAATCAAATTATATACGGTGCTCTTACTAACATGTAGTATGTCTGCCACTTGCTGGGTTGACAACGCTTTATTTTGCTCCACGGGGGATCATCCTTTCTATACGGCTTTATGTGTTATTTCATATTATTATATACATTTTCGTACATATATCTAGTAGATAACTTGAATTCAGGCACTTTTAGCGCTACAATTTGCACGAAAAATGTTCTTATGTAAGTTTGTTATGTGTTATCGTATCATTTCGTACATTTTCGTACTGAAAGAGTGTATGTTGGGCATCAGAAAGGATGAAATCATATGAGACATTATTGGCAACTTGATTTATATACCGGTGATTCCCATAAGACACGCTATTTATATGGAACTGAAGCCGCGGCCAACAGTAGGACTAGACGTTACACAGCCGACAAGAAAGAACTCAAACAATTAGACAGGCCCCTGGGTATTCATCTTAAAACAGTAAAGAAGATACGTTTTATTGATTTATAACCTCCACAGTTGGAGTAACGACCAACCCTCTCGACCTGAGCCCCCATGTCCCAGTTCAGATCTGGCATCAGCTTGCACATTTTTTTCGGAAGAATTCTAATCCTTAATTTCAAATATTTTTGCTGGATTATTGGCAAAGGCCCGGAACGAGTCATTGTCAATGAAAGGGAATTTCCTCTGCGATGTGGAAAAGTATGGGCGTGCATAATTGCGGAAACCAGCGGAATATCATTGATTAAATACAAGTTAAACGTTAAAAGTGAAACGTAAAACGTGGGGGGAACAGGAACGCCGGGATCTAGCCCGGTTGCCAGGCTGGAGCCTGGCGAACCCAGTGGTTCCTATAAGGTAAAAGTTAAAAGTGAAACGTAAAACGGGGGGGTAAAACGGCCGGGCTCTGGCCCGGATGCCAGGCTGGAGCCTGGCGAACCCATTGACAGGTTAAAGGTTAAAAGTAAAACGTTAAAAGTGGAGGTCTCACTCGTTATTTCTTACGTCTCACGTCTCACGTTTCACCTTTTACGTCTTACCTTTTTGGTCCTGGCGATCCCAGTATCTAAAGCGGGAAGAAGGTATTAACACGAAAAGAAAAGCACTGGTATTAGCCATTATATCCCTCTATATGCTACTATTGACCGGTATCGCGCAGGCAGCGCAACTCCCAAAAGGATTTGTATATGTTAAAGAAGTCATTCCTACCGCCCAATTAGATATACGGTACTACAGTAAAAACAACTTCGTCGGATCACGTGTTGATGGCTATAAGGCACCTAAAGCCATCTTAACCAGTGAAACTGCCGAAGCGTTGAAGGATGTCAGTAAAGATCTCGATGCCAAAGGCTATAGGATAAAGATTTACGATGCTTATCGGCCCCAAAAGTCTGTAAATCACTTCATCAGGTGGTCCAAGGATCTGAATGATACAAAAATGAAAGCGCAATATTACCCTAATACTGATAAAAAGGATTTATTTAAGCTGGGCTATCTGGCTAAGAAATCCGGTCATTCCAGGGGCAGCACCGTTGATTTGACCCTGGTTTATAAAAAGTCCGGCAAGGAAGTTGATATGGGCAGCAGTTATGATTTTCTGGATAAAATCTCGGCCCATGACTCAACTCAAATCACCGCCAAGCAGGCCCAAAACCGCAAGATACTGAAAAACGTTATGGTGAAACATGGATTTAAGCCCCTGGCCAAGGAATGGTGGCATTATACATTGATTAATGAACCTTATCCCGATACATATTTTGACTTCAACATAGAATAAGCATTCATCCTCGCAAAAGGGGGGGCCAGGCTGGAGCCTGGCGAACCTATACAGGTTAAAGGTTAAAAGTGAAACGTAAAACGTGGAGAACAGAAACGCCGGGCTGTGGCCCGGTGGCCAGGCTGGAGCCTGGCGATCCCGGTGGTTCTTACAGTTAAAAGTTAAAAGTGAAACGTAAAACGTGGATGGTTTCTGCGTTTAACGTCTCACGTCTCACGTTTCACCTTTCACGTCTTACCTCTTACGTTTCACGTCTCACCCTTTTGACAATAAACACAGGGCTGTGGAGAAGCCCTGTGTTTATATTAGGTGGGGGAAGTTAAATAACTAATCGTAAAATCATTTACGCAGTCACTTTTTCCGTAGCAAGTTTACGCCGTACAATATACATCTCGATGGGGAATACTTGGGCTTTGGTCTTTTCTCGGTTCAGAACCTTACAATAAATATCATTCAGTTCCTCAACGGTCATGGGACGGACTTCAAATGCTTCCGGATTCATATCCTCATAATAATCCATGATATTCCGACTCCAGTCCGCACACATTTCTGTACTTTCCTCTTCCTCCATCGAATTAATCCAATATGCATTTAACTCTTCCGTGCTGATTGGCTCCACTTCACCAACCGACCTTCCGGTTTCCTCCATATAATCAAGATAGGCGTCTTCCCAGTTAACGATAATAGAATCAGTTCCTCTAGCCATTACAATCATCCTTTCTTTAAATCATGTCAGCAACTGCGTTCTTTCTTTGACATCATTTAGTAGCAACTATCATGCCAACATGCATATTCAGAACCTATATAAATAAAAAAGCCCCCGAACAGGGGCTTCGAAGCTATTCTACTATCGATTGTAAAGTTTTTTTTGCCAGACGCAATCAATTTGTTAGAACTATTCAACTGTTTCAAAAGTGTCGTAATAGTGTAGCGCCTTTTGTCAGACTCACGACACTTTTGCTACACTTTTAATCTAGTTGATAATATTACAGTCTTTCATCTTCCGGTATAGAGTACTGCGGGATATGCCCAGCTCGGCTGATGCTTTGCTGATATTTCCGGCATGCAGATCAAGCACCTCTATAATCCGCTCCTTTTCCCTCTTAAGGGCTTGCTGTTTACGAGCGTTCCGATCAAGTAACGAGCCCGGAGAGACCAGGGCTGGTTCGTCTGCCCAACCAACCTTATCCTGGTTAGCACTCGCAGAAAAAATTTCACGTGGGAGATGCTCTGTCCCTATATGGCCGTCCTCGGAAACGAGAAGAATTCTTTCCACCACATTCTGCAATTCACGGATATTTCCCGGCCAACTATAGTTCCTGAGACATTCTAAAACTGCCGGATCAACCTTTTCTATTCTTTTGCCGAAGCCGGGCGACATCTCGTTTAGAAAATGGTTAAAAAGTAGCTTGATATCCCCTCGTCTTTCCCGCAAAGAAGGAATTACAATCTGAACCACATTAAGCCGGTAATAAAGGTCGGCCCGGAATCTACCCTGCTTAACCATTTCCAGCAAATCCTTATTGGTGGCAGCTATAATTCTAACGTCAACTTTGATGGGGCTGTCACCGCCCACCCTGATAATTGCCTTCTCCTGTATGGCCCGCAGCAGAATGGCCTGCTGCTCCAGAGGCATATCTCCTATCTCGTCCAGCAAAAGCGTGCCTTTATTGGCCAGTTCAAATTTGCCGGGCCTGCCTCCGCGTCTGGCCCCGGTAAAGGCCCCTTCAACGTAACCAAACAACTCACTGCCCACCAGTTCCCGGGGCAGAGCCGCACAATTGATGGCCACAAAAGGTCCATTACTCCGTGAACTGCTATTATGAATGGCCTGGGCAAAGACCTCTTTGCCGGTCCCGCTTTCGGCCTGAAGCAGAACAGTTGAATTATTGTTTCCCGCCTTCAAAGCCAGCTTGACCGACCTTCTTAACTGCTTGTCTTCGCCGATTATGGTGTCAAAGGTAAAACTGGCCTGAGCCCCGGTGAACCGGTTCACCAGTTGCTGCACCCGGTCTATGGTTCTTAATATAATTGTAGCCCCGGTAACCTGTTTATCCTCATCAAATACAGGTATCCCGGAAGCTGCGGCATGAATTTTACCGTTTATGCCGTCCAGTAATATTTCCCGATCATGAAAAGACTCCCCGGTTTCTAATAAGTTCAGGGTTTTAGGGGCCTTTCCACAAAATAGATCTACAATATTAACCCCCATTAAGGCTTCGTCGGAATAACCTATAATCTGTCTGGCAGCCGGGTTAAGCTGGGATACCCGGCCTTCCCGGTTTACCACAATAACACCGTCTGACATGGTATCAAAGACATTGGTCAATTCATCATGAACATTTTTTAAGGCCTGCTGCTCTATACGCAGCTGCTTTTCCTG
>JBLMZW010000208.1:0-10522 GCA_050259035.1 Chitinophagales bacterium
GACAGGAGGTGAAGAGAGAAATGGCAGACTACAAGGAGATCATAGGCAAGTATAAGGATGTTCCCGGAGGACTGATTGAAGCCTATCACGCGATTCAGAAGGAATACAGTTATATTCCGGAAGAAGCAGTGGCGGCAGCGGCTGAAGCATTCGGGCTACCTACTGCCAAGGCGTACGGAGTTGCAACGTTTTATTCGTACCTCAAGGTAGGCAAGCGGGGCAAAAATGTAATCCGTATTTGTGAAAGTGCTCCCTGTCATATAGCTGGTGCAGAAGCAGTGGTAGTAGCGCTGGAGAAAGAATTGGGAATCAAGATGGGCGAAACAACCGCTGATGGCAAATTCACACTGGAGTTTACCGAGTGCGTGGGGCAATGCCAGGGGACTCCGGTAATAACGGTAAACAGTAAACCTTATGTGGATGTAACCGCAGAAAAAATAACAGCCATACTGGCTGAATACAAGTAAATAGAAAGGAGGGAATGAAATGGCAGAGGAAATGCGCATAGTGCTGCGCAATTACGGCAAGATAGACCCTCTGAAGATAGAGGACTATATTAATGCCGGAGGATACAAATCATTAGAAAAAGCACGCGGCATGAGCCAGGCAGATGTGATCGAAGAAATGAAGAAGTCAGGACTTCGCGGCCGCGGCGGTGCAGGATTCAACGCCGGAGTAAAATGGGGCTTTGCCTACAATGCGAAAGCAGACCAGAAATATGTGGTTTGTAATGCCGACGAAGGGGAACCAGGGACTTATAAAGACCGGATCATAATGGAAAATGACCCTCAGAGTGTATTAGAAGGCATGGCGATATGCGGATACGCGATAGGATCGAACAAAGGATTCATTTACTGCCGTGGGGAGTATCCCTATGTGGTGGAAAAATTGAATGAGGCCATCCAGCAGGCCAAAGCGAAAGGCGTACTGGGAGACTTCGATATCGAAGTACGTATGGGAGCCGGAGCATATGTATGCGGGGAAGAAACCGCATTAATCGAATCAATAGAAGGAAGCCGCGGAGAGCCTCGCTTCAAGCCACCGTTCCCTGGAGTAGTAGGACTGTGGGGAAAACCAACCGTAGTAAATAACGTTGAAACCTATGCCAATATCCCGGTAATTATGGAAAAGGGTGCGGACTGGTTTAAGGGCATTGGAGCAGCCAAATACCCGGGAACCAAAGTAGTGACCATGACCGGAGATGTAAAAAACAAAACCTTCTTCGAAGTACCGACTGACACGACCATCCGGGACGTTGTATTTGGTTTTGGCGGCGGGATGGCCGGGGATAAGAAATTCAAAGCCGTACAAATTGGTGGAACCTCAGGTGGATTTATTCCGGAAAGCCTGTTGGACACCCCCATCGATTTTGATTCCATGGTAGCCATAGGAGCAACCCTGGGTTCAGGAGCAGTACTGGTAATGGACGAAACCCGGGACATCGTAGATGTAGTAGAGCGCATAGCCAAGTTCTTTGAGCATGAATCCTGTGGAAAATGTGCACCTTGCCGTGAAGGAACGATGAGGATGTACGAATTGATGGAAAACATCAACGAAGGCAAAGGAAAAGCAACCGATATCGGGTTGTTAGAGAGATTGGGAAGAGTAATGTCAGTCGCCTGCCTGTGTGGTTTGGGACAGGCTGCTCCCTCTCCGGTAATAACAACCATTAAACATTTCAGATCTGAATATGACGCGAAGGTAAAATAGCGAGAAAGGAGTGAACATGGGTATGGTGAATGTAACCATTGATGGAATAAAAGTATCCGTTCCTGATGGCTCAACCATTCTCGCTGCGGCTAAAGAAGCAGGTATTGTAATTCCGACTCTTTGCTATCATCCTGATCAGGCCATAAAGGCCAATTGCCGGGTATGTGTATGCGAAGTTGAAGGACAAAGACTGCTGTCGGCCGCCTGCGCGATGCCGGTTTCCGAGGGAATGGTTATTAAAACCAAGAGTCCTAAGGTAATAGAAGCCAGAAGAACCATACTGGAATTAATTCTGGCCCATCACCCGCAGGATTGTTTGAACTGTATCAGAAATGGGGTTTGTGAACTCCAGGACCTGGCAGCCGAATACTTTATTAGAGATAATCCATTTGAGGTTAAGTCACGAGGCTTGGCCAAGGATACGAGTACGCCCAGCCTGGTGCGTGATCCCGACAAGTGTGTTTTATGCCGCCGTTGCATAGGTGCCTGTACAGAGATTCAGACCGTGAACGCCCTGGGTCTGGAAAATAGGGGTAGCCATGCTATGGTAGTTCCAACTTTGGGCAAAGATTTAATAGACAGCTCGTGCGTGATGTGCGGTCAGTGTATTCATGCCTGCCCGGTTGGTGCAATTTATGAAAATGAACAGATAGATGAGTTCCTGGCCGCTGTTGCCGATCCCGACAAAGTGGTGGTTACTCAGATAGCCCCCGCTATCAGAGTTGCGATTGCTGAACTGGTTGGCATGAAGACCGGTGGACTAGATATGAACGTTTTTGTCAGCGGACTTCGTCAGGTCGGATTTGATTATGTACTGCATACAAACTTTACCGCTGACTTAACCATTTTGGAGGAAGGTAACGAGCTGCTCAAGCGCCTGACCGAAGGTGGCAAGCTGCCGATGTTCACCAGCTGCAGCCCGGGCTGGATTAACTTCTGTGAAACATTCTATCCGGATTTACTGGACAATCTGTCAACCTGTAAATCCCCACAGCAAATGTTCGGAGCACTGGCTAAAACCTATTGGGCAGATAAGATGGGCATAGATCCGTCCAAGATCTATTCCGTTTCCATCATGCCTTGCACGGCCAAGAAATTCGAAGCATCTCGTCCGGAAATGAAGGACAGCGGATATACTGATGTGGATCTGGTTCTAACTACCAGGGAAATTGGCCGCCTGTTCAAGATGGCCGGAATAGACTTCAGTAAGCTTGGACCTTCAGACTTCGATTCCTGGATGGGTAAATACACCGGAGCCGCAGTTATTTTCGGCGCAACCGGTGGGGTTATGGAAGCCGCTCTGCGTACGGTTTACGAAGTTGTGACCAAGAAAACACTGGAGGACGTAAACTTTACCGTAGTTCGTGGTATGGAAGGAATCAAGGAAGCTGAAGTTGATCTGGATGGAACCAAGGTTAAGGTAGCCGTAGGCCACAGTCTTGGCAGTGCCCGCAAGTTAATGGATCAAGTCAGAGCAGGTGAGTCCCCTTATCACTTTATCGAAATAATGGCTTGTCCTGGCGGATGTATTGGTGGCGGCGGTCAGCCTCTGACCAAATCTAACGTTAAACGTGCCGAACGTATAGATGCCATCTATGTCGAGGACGAAGGGCTGCCAATGAGAAAATCTCATGAGAATCCCGAAGTCAAGACTATATATGATGAGTTCCTGCATGAGCCGTTAGGCCATAAGAGTCATGAACTCCTGCACACGCACTATCATGCAAAAAATAAGCCGTGCCTTTAAAGCTTAAACTATAATAACGATCGGACTACTGAAGGTCCCGTGAGAACCACGGGACCTTTTTTTATTGCGCCAAACTTGACAGAATGCGGATTGCAGCTTAGAATGGGCACCAAAATGGCCTCCAGGTGAAAGGAGAAAATGAATTTATGGAGCCGGTCTTTTTCCAGGAACGTATAGCCTTACGGTATAATGAGGGGCAAGTTCAACAGATTAATGAAAAAGTGGTATTTGAGGTGCCACTAACCCTCTTTCTTAATGAAATCGAATTTGCCACCCTGGTTTGTTCACCAGACAGTTTCAAGGAACTGGCGGTTGGATTTTTATTGGGCGAGGGGCTGATTCAGCAAATTGACGACATTATTGAAATGACGACGGAAGAAGGTATTATTAAATTCTATACGAAATCAGATGCCCCGATTGCAGATAACTTCATTCGCCGTCATTCGGCGGGGTATTTCGGAAAGGGCAAGGCAGGCTTACATTTTTCCGAGGAACGAACCATCCAGCCTGTCGAGTCCGGGACGACTTTTCAAGCTGATAATCTGCTTAAGCTGATAGAACAGTTGGAAGCCAGGTCAGGCACCTTTAAACAGACCGGCGGAGTACACGCGGCGGCATTGGGGCAAAAAGACACTTTTTTAGTTATGTACGAGGATATTGGACGTCATAACGCAGTGGATAAGGTTGCAGGCTACTTGCTTCTAAATAAAATCTCGCCGGAAGACAAATGTCTGGTATTAAGCGGGCGTATAGCATCAGAAATACTGATCAAAGCTGCCCGGTGTGGGATACCTATGGTATTATCCCGCTCAGCTCCTACCGGTATGGCTTTAAACTTGGCCGACGAACTTGGCGTTTGCGTAGTTGGATTTGCCCGAGGTCGGCGTTTTAGTATTTACAGCCATCCGGAAAGGGTTATTCTATAAGCTTCAGACAATAAGTAGATTAAGTCCACAGTTAGGAAAAATTTCACCCTTGAATGGGGGTTTGTATATTGATACCTTATTTCATGGTTATTGGCTATTCTGATTCCGGAAAAACTACAGTGGTCCGAGAATTGGTAAGGATATTTAAAGGCCGTGGTCTGCGGGTGGCAGCGGTAAAGCATGCGGCTCATGGTTACGATCTTGAACCCCCGGGCAAGGATTCCTGGAATTACGCCCAGGCCGGGGCAGATAAGACCATCGTAGCAGGTCCTGATTCCGTAACCACCCATGAGTTCTTTACGGAATCACCATCTTTGGATAATGTTCTGGCAGGAATCAACAACGTTGACCTGATAATTGTCGAAGGATTTAAGACTGAAAAAGGACCCAAAATCGAGGTTTTCCGCCAGGGTTTTTCTTCGTCCCGGATCAAGACTGATTCCGAGCTTCTAGCTTTAGTGACAGACGACCCCAATAGTTCGGAAGTTGTAAGTTTTAAACCCGATCAAATAGAGGCCTTGGCAGATTTCTTGCTCCAACAAATGGTTATATAAACCATCACATTTAGTAATTGGACAAAGTCACTTCAAGACTCCTACAATATATTTAGCCAATTATATCAGAATTTAAAAGAAGTTTTTAGGACATTTTCAACTAAAAACCGAACATATTTTTTTACTCCGAGCTTATTTGCCTAAAGTATTCGTACCATGGCAAAAAGCCGATAGGTTTGCTTGGAAACGAGTTAGCCTCCCGTGTTTGGAAAGGAGTTTAGGTTGACATGAGTCGGCATGATTGTGTCTGCTTCTTGTCAGGCTATTTTATGTTGTTTCAAAAAAGACCTTTCCAACTACAGGTTGGAAAGGTCTTTTTATTTGCGTCCACTTGTATAGATATATAGCCAAGTTTTTTGAAAGGAGTGGTCATATTGGAAATGATCAAACTAACTATTGATGGAAGGGAGGTTGAGGTTGCACCGGGGACTACGATTCTTAACGCGGCGGAACAGTTTGGAATTAATATTCCACGTCTGTGTTACGATCCGGGCCTTAGCAAAATGGGGTCTTGCCGGTTATGCGTAGTGGAAGTCCAGGGACAAAGGCTGATGTCGGCTTCCTGCGTTACTCCGGTCGCACCTGGCATGGTCGTCTCAACTCGTTCTCCGGCCGTTATTGAAGCTCGAAAGACCATCCTGGAGTTGCTTTTGGCAAACCACCCGCAGGATTGTTTAACGTGCGACAAAATGGGTGCTTGTAAGCTGGCCGATTACGCCTACGAGTATGGAGTAAGAGACAGTGCTTTCCGGGGCGAGCGCAAGGAGTATGCGATTGACGACAGCAATCCCTTTATCATCCGCAACCTCGAAAAGTGCATCCTCTGTGGAGCATGTGTACGGGCTTGTAACGAGATTACTGGGCAGGATAACCTTTCCTATTTATATCGGGGCTGCCGACGCAAAGCCACCACAGCTGGAGATGTCCCTTATATCGAGTCAGACTGCGTTTTCTGTGGACAATGTGTCGCCGTATGTCCCACCGGAGCTCTGACCGAGAAATCCATGTCCGGCAAGGTAAGACGCATGGATATGCAGAGAGTACGGACTACTTGCCCATTCTGTGGTACTGGGTGTAACTTTGATCTGGTAGTCAAAGATGACAATATTTTGGGAGTCCTATCCAATCCTGATGCTCCAGTTAATGGCCGGGCTTTATGTGTAAAAGGAAGATTTGGCTGGGACTTCGTTAATAATGAAAAACGTTTAACCACACCATTAATTAAAAAGAACGGCAGTTTTGTCCCCGCTTCCTGGGACGAAGCTTTTGATCTTATTGCTTTAAAACTAAACGAGGTTAAGGAAAAACACGGTTCAGATTCTTTTGCAGCTTTGAGTTCGGCTCGTTGTACCAACGAGGAAAACTATCTGGTTCAGAAATTCACCCGGGCTGTAATGGGGTCCAATAACGTTGACCACTGCGCCCGTACCTGACACGCGCCCACAGTGGCCGGTCTGGCCACAACGTTCGGAAGCGGCGCAATGACTAACGCCATCAATGAAATAACCACCGATGCTGAGTTGCTTTTCTTAATAGGTACCAATACCACCGAAGCCCATCCCGTAATTGGCTATAAAATGAGACAGGCTGCTCGCAAAGGGGCCAAGCTTATTGTTGTTGACCCCAGAAGAACTGACCTGGCTGCAGAAGCCGATTACTGGCTGCGGATTAAGCCAGGAACTGACATTCCACTTCTTAATGGCCTAATGCATATTATTCTGAATGAAAACCTGCAAGATCAGGAATTCGTTTCTACTCGTACCGAAAACTTCGAGGCTTTAAAAGAAATCGTTCAGAAGTATAACCCGGAATATGTTTCCGAATTAACCGGAATACCGGTAGACGTTCTTTATGCGGTGGCCCGCCTTTACGCTACCACCGATAAGGCCATGATGTTCTATACCCTTGGTATTACCGAGCACGTATGCGGTACTAACAACGTAATGAGCATTGCTAACCTGGCGATGCTGACCGGTCACCTGGGAAGGCCGGGGGTAGGTGTTTGCCCGATTCGGGGACAGAACAATGTTCAGGGTGCCTGTGACATGGGAGCACTGCCTAACGTATTCTCCGGTTACCAGAGTGTAACTGTGGAAGCCGCACAGGAGAAATTTGAGAAAGCATGGGGAAGGCCCCTGCCCAAGACTCCTGGATTGAAAATTCCCGAAATGTTTGAAAAGGCCAATGAGGGTGAAGTCAAGGCCATGTATATCCTGGGTGAAAACCCGGTTTTGACTGACCCCAACAGCAATCATATACGTTCCGGTCTGGACAATTTAGAATTCCTGGTAGTCCAGGAACTGTTCCTGACCGAAACCGCCGAGTATGCGGATGTAATCCTGCCAGCCGCCAGCTTTGCAGAAACTGACGGAACCTTTACCAATACCGAACGCCGGGTTCAACGCGTTCGCAAAGCCATTACCCCAAGACCCGGTCAGGCCAACTGGCAGACCATTATGGCTATGAGTGCCAGAATGGGATACCCCATGGATTATGCGAGTCCAGAAGATATATGGAATGAGATGGCTTCTTTATCGCCCTCTATGGCAGGTGTAAGTTACGGTCGGTTAGAAGAGAAGGGCAGCTTACAGTGGCCTTGCCCGAACCCGGATCATCCCGGAACCCAGTTCCTGCATAAAGGTACATTTACCCGGGGATTAGGAGCATTCCAGCCATCAGAACACATTCCTCCGGGAGAGGTACCGGATAAGGAATATCCGTTCCTGCTTTCTACTGGCAGAATACTCTACCATTACAACGTAACTACTCCGTACTCCACCGGTATCCAGAGTATCTGGAATGAGGAAAAAGCGGAGATTAACCCCGAAGATGCTGCCCGCCTGGGAATTAAGGAAGGCGAGAGTGTTAAGGTAACCTCCAAGCGTGACACGGTTGTCGCCAAGGCCAAGGTTACAGACCGGGTTCCTCCGGGGATTATATGGATGTCATTCCATTATGCCGCTACTCCGACCAACGCTTTAACCAGCGATGTGTTGGATCCCATAACCAAGACCGGTGAGTATAAGGTTTGTGCCGTTAATGTAGAGAAGGCTTAAAAGTCAAGTTTGATAGCTGGATTCTTTGAAGAGAGAATCCCAGTTATTAGGAGGGTTAGGCGTGCGGAAAGTCCACGTAACAGAAGCAGTTGGCATGGTTCTATGCCACGATATTACCAGAATTATTCCGGGACAGGAGAAGACCAGGGCATTCCGGAAAGGTCAAATGATTACTCCGGGTGACGTTCCCCTGCTCCGCGCGCTGGGAAAAGAACACGTATATGTATGGGAATACGTTCCTGAACTTGTTCATGAGGACGATGCGGCTTTGCGCCTGGCTCGAGCGGCTGCAGGCCCCGGCTTGAGTTGGGATCAACCCAATCAAGGCAAAGTCAGCCTTAAAGCGGATTATGATGGTCTTCTAAAGATCAATGTAGAGCAACTGAATTCAATTAATAATATTGAAAACATTGTGTTATCAACCCTGCACAATAACCGAGTGGTGAAAAAGGGACAAACGGTTGCTGGCACCAGAGTAATACCTTTAACCATACACCGGGATCTGCTGGAGGAAGCCGAAAAGGTTTGCCGGTCAGATTCAATGGTAACGGTTAAGTTGTTTCGCCCCCTATGGGTGGGAATCGTAACAACCGGAACTGAGGTATACGATGGGTTGATCCGCGATGGATTCGGAAGCGTAATAAGACAAAAAGTAGCTCCATTTGGGGGAAGAGTATTGGGTCAGGTTATTGTTCCTGATAACCCCGATCTCATAGCGTCAGAAGTCCGGGAGTTGATATCACAGGGAGCCGAATTGGTTTTGGTCACCGGTGGAATGTCAGTTGATCCCGACGATGTTACCCCCATAGGAATAAGAAACACCGGAGCTGATGTGGTCTTTTATGGCGCTCCGGTTCTACCAGGGTCAATGTTTATGCTGGCTTATCAGGGGCATGTTCCGATTTGCGGAGTACCCGGGTGTGCCATGTACAATAAAACAACTATTTTGGATCTGGTGCTGCCACGTATCTTCGTAGAAGAACGGGTGAGCCGAAGTGAAATAGTTGCTCTGGGACACGGCGGCTTATGCGAGGAGTGTAAGGTCTGTCGTTATCCAGCTTGTGCTTTTGGCAAAACATCCGGTCTATCGTAGGGAGGCTCACTCAAATGCTGGTAGATTTGAATCTTGAAGATGCCCAAAATATACTGCTGAATTCAGTTTCTACACTTTCGGTTGAATATGTTCCTTCCTTACATGCTTACGGAAGGATCTTAGCGGTAGATACCTTCACGGGACAGGAATTGCCGCCAGAACCACAATCCGCTGTTGATGGATTCGCCATACATGCCGACGATACCGATGGGGACAAGGTCCTTAATATAAGGGAGTGGCCAGGTTTAAAATCCTCGTCCTCTCCGCTGGCCGGGGGGCAGGTAGTTGCTGTAGTTACCGGTGGAGTTCTGCCAGCAGGCACGGCTGCAGTTCTGCCCCGGGAGAAGGCCGTTATTAAAGGGGATCGGCTTTCTTTTACAGGGCGACTTGCCCCGGGAAGCCAAATCAGGCTTGCAGGTGAAGATTTTCGAACTGGAGAGTTGATTGGCCGTAAAGGCACCAGGCTGACACCTGGACTAGTAGGGTTAATGGCAGCTATGGGAATATTAGATGCCGGTGTATTTCAACAACCACGGGTAGCCATCCTTAGCCTTGACAACAGAATAGCACCCTACGGGGTAATGTCGGCGGAGGGCCAAATCCGAGATAGTAACGGCCCCATGCTGTCTTCCCTGGTATCAAGAGATGGGTGCGTCCCGTCGGCTGTAGAAGTTGTTGCGGAATCTGGTCAACTGGTGAAAGATCAAATAGCGAGTCTACTGAAATCAGCGGACCTGGTCATTACCATTGGGGGAACTTTTGCCGGAGAAAAAAGCGAAGTTCTATCCGTTTTAGAGGATCTTGCCGCGGAAGTATTATTTTCCGGGGTAAGGATTCAGCCAGGCGGCCACCCGGTGGCGGCTGTAGTTGACTCGAAGCTGATCATATCTTTATCAGGCAATCCGGCTGCCTGCGCAGTAGGTTACGAGACACTGGTTGCGCCTGTATTACGAGCTATGCAAGGTGCTATACCCTTTCCCTGTGAGGTTTGGGGCTACTGTACCAATTCCTATCCACGTAAGGACGGGGGAAGAAGGTTTGTCAGAGGATATACCTTCTTTGACCACGATAGCTGGAAGGTTACGGTGTTGCCCGGTCAAAAACCAGGAATGTTAAGGTCGGTGATCAACTGTAATGCTTTAATCGATCTTCCGGCTGGCAGTCCGGCCCTGGAAAAGGGAACCAGAGTTAAATTGTGGCTGCTCGATTCTGAAAGCTGTCTGCTGCGGGTGGACAATTGCGGGGATCAGACTCTTCAGGTTAAGCTATAAAATCTTTAACAATAAAATTGATTATATGCCAAGGCCTAGTCTCTGACAGGAGGTGAAGAGAGAAATGGCAGACTACAAGGAGATCATAGGCAAGTATAAGGATGTTCCCGGAGGACTGATTGAAGCCTATCACGCGATTCAGAAGGAATACAGTTATATTCCGGA
>JBLMZW010000209.1:0-2557 GCA_050259035.1 Chitinophagales bacterium
CAACGGAGAAGAGGAACTGGGCCGGGTGCTAATGAAGGGTTTTATTCATTCGTTATGTGAAATAAACACTAGTTTACGGACTTTAATTTTTATGAATAGCGGGGTTTTTCTTACCACCGAGGGGTCATCGGTTTTGGAAAGCTTGAAGCTCCTGGAGGAAAAAGGCGTAGAAATCCTCTCCTGCGGTACCTGCCTGGACTATTATCATTTGAAAGATAAACTGATGGCAGGCAGTGTGACTAACATGTACACGGCCATGGAAATTTTGACCGGAGCGGAAAAGTCTCTGGTAATCTGATTTGGCAGGGACTAATCCTGCCCGTTGATCAGGTATACCAGGTCTCGCTCAGATGCTTGCCGCTGGCATTCTTATAACGAATGGCTTGTATTTCTGAAACGATAGATAATGCTATTTCTTCCGGGCTGTTTCCTCCGATATCCAAACCAGCCGGGGAGAACAGCATACTGAAATCGAGGTACTGGTTGAACTCCTCCAGCAGCCGGGTTGCCATGGCCCGGGCCTTGGAGGGGGAGGCCACAACTCCTAGATACCGCGGCAGGTTCTTTGACCGGTAAACGGATTTTAGAACCTGAAAATCATCGGCGTGAGAGGGGGTGCAGACGACTATATAACTCCCTTTCAGGTCTTCATGCTCCAGGGCTTGTGACCAGTTTCTAACCGAGGCATTAGTCCTGTTCAATTCCTGTACCATTTCTTCCCGACTATCTACAACCGTCAGTTGAAAATCCAGGTTTTCCAGATAACGTACCAGGGACTTTCCGATATGACCGGCCCCGACGATATATACTGCCGGTATGACCGGTAAATACTCGTAGTAAAGAGTTATGCTACCGCCACAGATCATATTAAGGCTAATCGATGGTTCGATCTTACCGTTATCCGAGAGGCTGTAGCTTTGAACCAGGTGTTCGCCGGTGTTCAGAAGTTCTCGGGCTTTTTCCGCCGCTCTTAATTCCAGTTCTCCTCCCCCCACTGTGCCCAGAGTCTCTCCGCCGGCTTTAACCAGCATTTTCCTCCCCACTATGGCAGGCCCATTTCCTTTCTTATGTATGACCGTGACCAGCATCCCGTCTTCGTTCAGGTTCCTCATCCTGACAATTTCAGTATAGATATCAATCATGGATGTCCCCCTCCATCATATAAATCCAATACTCTCTGGTAGTCATTCATGGTATCAATGTCTATTCTCACCCCCGGGTCATGGGTCTCGATGGTGGTATATCCCCGGAAGGCGATATAATCTCTCAGCCTGAAGCTGTAGGGCAGGCTTTGGATTTCCGGAATCAAACGGTCCCTGAAAAGTACCGGATGTCCGGTTCTTCCCTGGTAAAGCGGCACCACTATATTTCCTTTAACCCGTATCAGGGTCTCTATAGTATTAATGCTGAACAAAGGGTAGTCCCCCGGGGTGATAAAAAAGCGGGTCCCCCTGATATACTTGACTCCTTCTTTAACAGAACTGAACATTCCCTCCATATAAAAAGGGTTATAGACCAGTTCAACCTGCGGATTGGCCGCAAAAACTTGAGACAGCTCCGCGATTCTTTCGCTGGCAACGATTACGACCCGGGAACAAATCATCAAGAATGGTTCGACACATCTTTCTATAACTGTTTTTCCCTTAAGGTCTAAGGTCAACTTATAGGTGGGAGTTCTGGTGGATAAACCCGCGGCCAGAATCAGCGCTTCAGTATCCATTTGGTCACCTTCAATTTTACAGCGGCTATAAGTATGGGAGGGGGTTTGGTTCTTTTGATTAGGACCGCAGGTTTAATGTACCTATGTATTACCTCCGGGCTGGCTTCAGCGATTCCCCAATTAACACCCCAGGATAATGCGGCAGATACATCGTTCCCCAAAAAATGACCACCTCCTCTGGCATGTACTAAAAGAATATTGAAGAAAGTGGGTTGGTAGAACCGGGTAAAAAAGGAACTAGGAATTTTTGCCCAATACTGCGTAAACCGCTTCTTTGATTTCTTCATAGCCGGTGCAGCGGCAGAGGTTGGATTGAAGCCATTCTTCCACCACAATGTCGTCGGCATCGGGATGGATGTTAGCCAGGGCATGACAGTTCATAATAAAGCCTGAGGTGCAGTAGCCACACTGAAAACCCCATTCCTCGATAAATGCCTTTTGAATCGGGGCATCTTCCAGGCCTTCAACCGTTGTGATTTTATGTCCTATGGCTTCAACCGCCAGCATCAAACATGATTTAATGGGCCAGCCGTCCACCAGAACGGTACAGGCTCCACAGTCCCCGTTCTCACATCCCGGCTTGGCCCCGGTTAAACCGAGCTCTTCCCGCAGGGCGTAGAGCAGGGTGTCAGCCGGGCGGACCATCGCCTGGCGTTCTTCTTCGTTAACATGTAAGGTTACTTCACTCTTTTTAAGCATTTCAAGCATAAGGCACACCCAACCTGTCAAAAGTATTTATCAGGGTATTTTTTAGGACGAACCGACGATACTCGGCCGAGCCCAGGATATCCGAGAGTATGGGCCCGGGGAGCCGATTCAGGGCATTGGTAATCCGCT